>DASQZP010000755.1:0-24500 GCA_035638655.1 Bacteroidales bacterium | reverse complement strand
AAAAAAGTATTTCTTTTACCTATTTTGTCGGAAACTGGTTTGGCCAGGAGAACTCCTACAATATTGGCAGCCTGTCCAAGTACCAGATATAAAGTACTATAGGTAATGGTAAGTTTGAATGCAGCGATAGTAAATGCTTGTTGATCCTGAATAAAATATTTGAAATAATAAATGGCACCTCCGTCACGTATAGAATTAAATATTAGTGATGAAATACCGGCTCCCAGCAAAATAAACCATTGTTTGTTTTCGAGCAAATCTTTCAGGTCGTTTCTGATTGATGTTGTGTGTGACTTAACTGGCTTTATACGTTCGCGGGTCCACGAAAAGGTGAAAAGGAAGAAAATAATCGCCAGGATACCATAAACTACCATGGATAATTGCCAACCTAATTGAGGATTTGGAGAACCCGAAGCCAATTCACTAAATTTAGAAGACAGGGGTTCGGCAGTGGCCAGCACCAAAATGCTGCCACCAAATGCAAAAACAAAGCGGTATGATGCAAGTGAAGTTCTTTCCTTTATATTAGAGGTTATTACTCCCAATAGTGAAGAATACGGAACATTAATGGCGGTATAGACCATCATCATGAGGGTATAAGTTATGTACGCATAAATGATTTTTCCGGTGACGCTTAATGAAGGAGTTGTGAAGGTTAATACGCCAATGATGGCAAAAGGTAATGCAATCCATAATAAATAGGGTCTGAATTTCCCCCATTTACTGGTAGTACGGTCGGCAATGATTCCCATAATCGGGTCATTAGCCGCATCCCAGATTCTTGTGAGCAGAAACATTGTACCAACAGCAGCAGCCGGAATACCAAAAATATCTGTATAGAAGAACGTCATATACATTGAGAACATCTTCCAGAACATGGAAGATGCTGCATCACCGAAACCATATCCGATTTTTTCCCTGATGGGCAAAATTTGATTTTTCATTTAATGTGAATTAAAATATTGATGTTTTAATGTCATAAGATTGAAATTAGCTTATGCAGTTGGCAAATGTCTACACCATATGGAGTAGGTTGTGCATACAATAAACGTTCACTTACCAGAGCAGAGCTGGTAAATTGTTTTTTTATCAATGATTCAAACAATTTGAACTGAAAAGGTTACATGAAGGACTTGTTCTTATCAATCAGCTCATTGATATCTTTTACTGAATTTGCAGGTGAATATTTGTCTTCAGGTGTATGTACACAATAATCGACCAATCTGTCAATATGTGCAGTTGCTACATGCATGCGTGTATCAGAGGATGCATAATAAATATAAACAGTACCATCTTCGTCCAGTATCCATCCGTTTGAGAATAATACATTTGAAACATCTCCAACTCTTTCATGTCCCAATGGCCCCATAAAATGTCCTCCTGGTTTATAAATTACTTTCCAGGGTTCTTCAAGGTCAGTCATAAACATATATAAGGTATATCTGAGCCCTGCGGCTGTATTTCTCACACCATGAGCCAGTTGTAACCAGCCTTTATCGGTTTTTAAAGGCGCTGGTCCCAGTCCGTTTTTTACTTCATATATCGTATGATAATGTTTGGGGTCAACAATTATGTCATTTTCAATCCGGGCATTTACGATATTGGGTGATAATCCGAAACCAATACCACCTCCGGCACCTGTTTCGATGAATCCATCTTGTGGCCGTGTATAAAATGCATACTGATCCTTAACAAAATGCGGAAAAAGAACCACATTCCGTTGCTGAGGTGAAGAAGTGATAAGATCAGGTAGTCTTTCCCAGTTTATAAGGTCTTTGGTTCTTGCAAGGCCGGCGGCAGCTATGGCAGAAGAAGCATCTGCCGGAGGTGCGTCTTTATCCTTTCGTTCTGCACAAAAAACCCCATAGATATAACCATCATCATGCCTTGTCAGTCTCATATCATATATATTCCCGTCTGCTTCATTCCATTCGGGCATTGTAACAGGCCTGTCCCAGAATCTGAAGTTATCAATGCCATTGGGACTTTCAGCCAGTGCAAAAATAGATTTTCTGTTGTTTCCTTCAACCCTGACAGCCAGGATGAATTTATCTTCCCACTTAATAGCTCCGGCATTAAAAGTGGCATTAAATCCAATCCGTTCCATCAGGTAGGGATTGGACTCCTGATTAAAATCAAATCTCCAGTGTAAAGGAATATGATCCCTTGTAAGCACGGGATTTTGGAATCTGTTATATATTCCATTTTTACTAAAAAGCTTTATATTTCTTTTTTTAATCAAATTTTCATGACTGGATTTTAATTCATCCTGTCTTTGTTTAAAAATTTCATTCATGATGTTTACTAATTTATAAATAACTATTAAACAATAATATATATTCTTTTATATAAACCTGTATTTCAAATATTTCATTATAATTATTTCAATCATAATCCTGCTATGGTTAACTACCATAATAAATAAGTTTTAAAGAGTAATTTTGCTATTAATATTATTTTCACAAAGTACGACCGGCATTTTAAGTGAGCAAGTATTTTTTAATCTATTTTAGATAATATTTCCTCACTGATAATTGTATTTAACAGTACTTTAAAACCTAAGAGAAAAATTTATATTATTGGTCATACCTGAGTATAATGCCGGAATGAAAGGATATAGACTGGTTGGAAAATAAAAAACGGATTATTTTATGTTGTATATTTAAAAAATCAATTCTTCAAAATATTTTTATTTTCTCTATTTTCCGGTAAATTAGCAACATTAATCTTCTTAAAAGATTTTTAAAACTATTTCAAATATCTTTAAGTTTTCATGTATTATTTTATCATTAATTTGAATGTTCTATGTATGGCAGGATACACCGAGAAATAACTCCTTTAAAAGAAAATGATTGTTTCCTGGTTTTTGACAGAATGAAAACGGAATTCAATTATCCGGTTCATTTTCATCCGGAATTTGAAATTAACTTTATAATCAATGCCAACGGAGCCAAGCGAATTGTGGGTGACCATATTTCTGAAATTTCTGAAAAGGAGCTCATAATGGTTGGTCCCAATTTGTACCACGGATGGATTAATTATCACAATCGAGCGAGTCAACAGATCAATGAAATTACTATTCAGTTTCCAAGAGATTTGTTTGGTAATGAAATGTTAAATAAAAATGTACTTTCATCAATAAATGAATTACTGACAAATGCTCAACGTGGAATATTATTTTCAGAAAATACAATTGATCTGGTTGAATCCAGAATAAGATCACTTGGTAAGAAAAACGGATTTGATTCTTTTCTGGAGTTGCAATCATTGCTTTACGACCTGGCGCTTTCGCGTGATCAGAAGTTGCTGACTAATATATCCTTTAGGCGAAACAGCGATTTTCACAATAGTGAAAAAATTGAAAAAGTATATAATTATATCAAAGAAAATTATCAACACAAAATAATGCTTGAAAATGCTGCTGAATTTCTGAATATGTCTGTAGTTACATTCAGTCGTTTTATAAAACAAAGAACTGGCAATTCTTTTATTAATTTCCTGAATGAGATTCGACTTGGTTATGCTACCCAGCAACTTATTGATACAAATAAGGGTATTTCCGAAATATGCTTTGACTGCGGGTTTAATAATATTTCCAATTTTAATCGTACTTTTAAAAAGAAGCAAGGCATTACACCCAGTGAATTTCGGGAAAATTTTAAGGGATTGAAGAATGTATTTTAACATACATTATTTTAATTAACACATTTACAATAGTATAAACTATTTCAGCTCATCAAATAATATAAAAAAATAAATTAATTTTCAGCACTATTAATGACTTGTTAGGAAATCAATCGCAGAGACGTTAAAAATAATTTACTTTAATAAAATTATGTCATTTTAAATGATAACCGGTACTGTTAAGTTCAATTGAGCGATAAATTTCATATTTTTTTTCATCATAAGGATAGTCCCAGCAACCCTGACGACTAAAGAAGTCTCCGCCAAATCCTGATTTAAAACGATATAATCCATACATTGGATGAGATGGATCAGGGGTTGGTGAAACTCCAAAGAGGTCATATTCATTACAACCCAGAGCTTTTGCTTTCTTAATGGCATTCCATTGTAATGCATAAGTGCCCATCAAATTGCGATTTGCAGAGGAAGAAGCGCCATAAAGATAGGTGGCCCGTTTCCCGTTCACCACCATGATCATTCCAGCCAGCGGTTTGCCTTCAGCAACAGCAAGCAAAAGATGAGGAAACGCTGGTGAGTCAGTTTTTTCTGCGCTTGTTTCTAAAATAGATTTGAAATATTCAATGTTGTTGTGGTGAATATGATTCCTTTTTGCTGTGTGTTGATATAATTTATACCAAATATCCAGATTGTATTTATCAACATCGTGCACTTCAACACCTTTACGGGCAGATAAACGGATATTATAACGCGTTTTAGGCTTCATGGAAGCCAGAAGACTACCCTTATCTTTTTGCAGATCGATGAACATGGTATGGGAGGGAAGTACATCGGTCGGAGCTTTTCGCAGTTTACCTTCCATGGTATTGAAATTCAGTCTCATTTCCTGAATATTTGACTGAGGTGGCCCCATCCAGCTTCCATCTTCATTATACCTGTTTTCATCATAAAACCAGGGTGATTGCCACCTGAGATCAAAACGGATAAGGAGGCAATTGTCAGGAAGATGGGGGCGAATAGTTTCAGCCAGTTCTTCCAGAAAGCGTCCCTGATCTTCTTCACCCGGATCAATACCGGGACCGTATGGAACATAAGCCATCAGTGCGTGGCCACCCAACCGGCGGAGAATAATGAGCAAATCATCTTCCTGGATTCTGAAACCAGTATTCTTTTTTATATCTTTCTGAATTTTAATATCAAAAGCTCGTGGGGAATTACCCTGCCTGGCCTTGACTTTTGCCCACCAAGAAGTTTGCTGCAATACCGGGCCAGAAGAAATGTGTTCGGGAGTTTTTGGGTTAACCTGAACATCCATAAATAATTACAATATTTTTTGATTCAACCTGGGGCGCAAAATTAAATAATTTAAAGTGGAATGGAAAATATTAACTATATCAATAATGAAAATAATATTTAGTAATCATTTATACTGGCCAATAAATATTATTACACTTTTCTCGTGAACAATAATGGTCGATAGAACATTTAACAAAAAAGATCTTATGAAACTTTCAGTAACATATCAGGAAACTGCAACTATTCTGAATTCATTTTTAGAACCGGAAAACAACCATGAAGAGAAGACAAAAATAAAAATATTTCCCGATAGAAGAGGAATTGCTGTTAAAGTTTTGAGTTCAAAATTCATGAATATTCCCCTGGGGCAAACATTCAGACTGGAGTTGCAAGATTATGAAGAGGGTAGCTGCATGATAAAGATACATGCAGAAAACCTTTTTATTAAAATTCTTATCAGGATATTAATTAATGTTATTTACAAACGATTGAAAAAAGCTGAAAATACTGATGAAAATCCACTTACCGGTTATTTTTCAGTAAAAGGTCCCCGAATACAGCTTTATGTAGACAGGATACTGCAGGATTTTGAGATTCCTTTCAAGATATCCTCTGCGGCAATATCAGATGAACAGCTGGAAATAACCGGCATGATTCTTTATCCTGGAAACAAATAGCAATTTATTTATTTTGTAACCTGTTTTGTTGTCGCAGTTTACTGTGCTTCCTGCTGAATGTAAAGTATATTACCAGTCCAATACCCAACCATATTAAAAATCTGAGCCAGTTGGACATCCCCAGTTCTGTCATAAGAAATAAACAGGAGAGGAGACCCAATACCGGGATGAGAGAAAGCTTTTTTACGTAGCTCATTATCATAATAAACAAAGTAACCAACAAAAAGAACATAAATGGAATTTTATCAATAAAGGGTTTTCCTGCCGGATCATCTGAAAAATAATTTTTCCAGTATTCCGGATTTGTGAATCCACTAATTATTATGACCGCCAGTATGAGTAAAGGAACAATATACCTGCCGTTGACATAGGGAACTTTAAACCGGCCTGTTTCAGGTTTATCTTTACGGTTATTGAGAATTAAAATTCCGCTGCAAACCACTATGAATGCGAAAAGAGTTCCGATGCTGGTTAGATCGGTAACTTCTGTAAGATTAAGAAAAAGTGCCGGGATTGCAACCACCAGGCCAGTCACAATTGTTGCAAAGGAAGGTGTTTTGAATTTCGGGTGAATTCTTGAAAATGCCCTTGGAAGCAGTCCGTCCCTACTCATACTCATCCAGATTCGTGGCTGACCAAGCTGGAAGATAAGTAACACGCTGGCCATTGCGATTAAGGCAGTAAAAGCAACAATTCCGCCTACCCATTCCAGGTGAACCCGTTGAAATACAAAGGCCAGGGGATCGCCCACTTTCAGTTCGGTATATGGAACCATGCCCGTTAATACAAGGGCAATTAATACATATAATACCGTAGAAATCATTAATGCAAAGAATATTCCCCTGGGAAGGTCACGTGTAGGATTTTTACATTCTTCAGCAGTTGTGGAAATAGCATCAAAACCGATGAACGCGAAAAAGACGGCTGAGACACCTTTTAATACACCGGCAATCCCTTCCGGTGCAAAGGGGCTCCAGTTGTCTGGTTTCACGTAAAACGACCCCGCCACAATAACACCAAAAATAACCACCAGCTTTATACCAACCATTATATTATTAACCGTTTTTGATTCTTTGATACCCACAAAAACCACAAATGTGATAAGGGCAACAATCAACAGAGCGGGAAGATCAGCTATTATTTTCAATGATCCGACCGCAGGAGCATTCAACCAGGCCTGATTGGCATACAGTATATGAGAAGGCAGTGAACCTGTTGAACCGCCATGTGCCAGCAGTGCAGCTACTTTTCTGTGAGCATCAAAGGCACTGAAATAGTCAATTGTAAGGAATTCCGGAATGTGAATGCCAAATCCTTGTACAAAACCTGTAAGATAATCTGACCAGGAGATGGCAACGGCTATATTTCCAATTGCATACTCAAGCAGCAGATCCCAACCGATTATCCATGCAATAAGTTCTCCGAGTGAATAATACGCATACGTATAGGCACTTCCTGAAACCGGTACCATTGCGGCAAATTCAGCATAACAAAGTGCTGAAAATCCACAAGCAATTGCTGTGAATATAAAAAGTACAGAAATAGCAGGTCCACCGGAAGCTGCAGCATTTCCAATGGTGGAAAAAATACCGGCACCCACAATTGCAGCAATACCAAACGCCGTTAAATCCCTGACAGTTAGTGTTCTGTTAAGTGTGTTCCCATCTGTGGTTTCGGACAGGATTGTTTCAAGCGGCTTAGTACGAAATAGTGGATTTATTTTCATCTGGCTCTGATTCAATGGAATAATACAATAATAATCATTTCAGAACCATAAAAATAAGGTATTAATTCTTAATAAAATAGCTGATATGTCCATTTTCACTGCCCGGAAAGAATAGCGGTCTGAATATTAGTAGTTTCCTTTCTTTCGTTCTTTCTAATTAAACGTTGGTCATGGGCCAGTAAGTGCTTCATATTTCTGTGAAACTCATTAATAGCCCTTTTATGGAAGAAGGGATACAAAATCTTATCCCTGAAAGGTGAATCACTTTTGAAAACTGTTGAGTGGATTATCCGGGTTTCTCCATCAGGACCATCAACAAAATGCAGGGTTTGTTGTCCCTTTGATTTTCCGTCTTCGATATATCGAAAAACAATTTTTTTGTTGATAGTATCTACTTTTACAATTTCCAGGCCAACAGCCAGGTTGTAAACTCCCCGCAAAAGTTTCAGATTTATATAGAAAACCTGGCCAGGTTCAATTCCTGAAAAATTCTTATCCGTTCTATATAGTATTTTATTGGTGAATTTTGAAAAAAGCACGCCAAACGAGATCCGGTGGCCGTTCCATGAACGAGCAGGACTTGTGGAAATATATTTATTCCAGGCAGTTGAGGGATCTTCCTTTAAACGATAAGTATAGGTGAGGTGATAATAGCCTGCCTGAGGCGAATCAGTAATTGTGCAAGCCTTAACATCACTGAAATTTTTTATGTGATGATGTATTTGATCAACAATGAAGTTTCGTATCTTTTTCTGAGGAATCCGGTTAAGATCTATGTCTCCCAGACTCTTCTGCGCAATCACATTAACTGGCAAATAAAACATATATAGTATAAGGAACCATTTCATATCATGAAGTTAAAAATAAACATCAGAAATTTTTTTTTACAGTATAAGGATTAAAAATTTAATTTCAATTAAAGTAAACAGAATTATATGAAAACATATATAAAAAAGTGAAATTATTTCAAATATTCCGGTTATTCTTCAATCTTTTTTAAAAAATAGTAACCGTATTGCAGACCTCATTTTTCAAAAATTACATCAATAGTGCATATTTTTAGTCCAGATAAAATATAAATAAGAATAACCATAAGAGTATTCAATTTTAAATTTTTTTAACATATAGAAAATTAATTTTTTAAAATCAATCCATTAAATTAATTAAAAGGTATAGGAAACAATAGCTTGCAAATTAATATACTGATATTTATAATCATATATAATTTTATTATTGGTTTCTAAAATACGGCTTTCGACGGGTCAAAAATGAAAAATTTCTGCCATAAAAACTTGCATGGAAATTATAACTGTTGTTACTTCGTAAAAAATTAGAAATGAAAATAGTAAGAAATCATGAGTGAAAAAGTAAAAGCAAATAACAAAGTTAAAGTTCATTATAAAGGCATGCTCTCTAATGGAGAAGTATTTGATTCTTCTGAAGGAAGAGAACCTCTGGAATTTACAACAGGATCTGGGCAGGTGATACCTGGTTTCGATCAGGGAGTAATTGGAATGGAAATAGATGAAGAGAAGACATTAAATATACCTGCAAATGAGGCATATGGGGAGGTTCGTCAGGATCTCATTCAGGAAGTTCCCAAAAGTCAGCTTCCTGAAGATATTAAACCAGAAGTAGGTCTTCAGTTGATGTCAAGAATGCCTGATGGACGTGAAATCCCACTGGTTGTGTCTGAAGTTAAGGATGATGCTATTACTGTTGATGCCAATCATCCACTTGCAGGTAAAGACCTTACCTTTGAAATTAAATTGGTAGAAATAGCTTGATTTCGTTAAATTAAGCTGATAAATTTTTTTTTCCCGGTGAATAATTTTCATCGGGTTTTTTTTGTCATAAAACATAAAAACACCTTATTATCTTTATTATATTTGTGCGTTTAAAATGAGCCTGAACCATATAAATAAATAACATGAATTTACATATAGAATTACTGCCTTTTGGAAAGCGCACTGAACCAAGGATGCCAGACATCCGGATATTTGAATACCTAAAAGAAGAAGGAGTGCGTAAACTTGTTTCTGATCATTATGATCTGTTGGTTCAAAGCAAGATTAAGCATCTGTTCCCGACAGACAATGATGAACTTGAACGTGCAAAAATGAATTCTGCTGATTTTTTTATTCAGCGTCTCGGCGGACCTGACTATTTTAACCAACGCAGAGGAAAACCGATGCTTGCCGGCCGGCATGCACGATTTCAAATTTCTCCGGAGTCCAGAATTGTATGGCTTGAATGTTATCGGGAAGTATTACATAAACTTCATATACCTGAACATTTGATTCAATCATATTGGGACTGGTTACATGATTTTTCGAACTGGATGGTGAATACACCTGCAGATAGAAAAATTGTGTTTGATAATGATGAGTCCCGTAATTAGTCATATTTATTTTAAATTTAATTCTTTGTTACGGAAAACTGCATATTTACATCTTCCTGAATACATGTTTAAAATATAACATTGATTTGGTGCTTAAACATAAAATTCTGGAAAGAATTAATGTCCTATAATTAATATTATGTTAAATAGAGAAAATATTAAAATACTCCCACACAAATTTATATATAAAAAGAAAAGGGAAACCGAAAGGCTTCCCTCTTAAAACATAAACTAAAATTAGTTCCAACAAGTTTATTTTTTCTGATCGCTACTTCCGCCCGCAGCTTTAGCAGCATCAAGTTGTTTTTGAATATCTTCAAGTTTATCTTTCATTTGAAGACGGTAATAAATCATTTTTAATGTTTCCATCGTAGAAACATCCTTGGGATTTAATTGATGAGCTTTTTCCATATAAGGAATAGCTTTATTCAAAACTTCATCAGCTTCAGCTTTTGCCTTGGCGTATTTATCATTATCCATGATTTCATTGGCTTTTTCATAAAGCTTCACACTCTTGTTAAAGAATAGAACCCCAAGATTATAGTATGCATTAAAGAAGGTCGAATCCACCTCAATAGCCTTTTTGTACGATTCCATTGCTTTGTCTGGATTTCCCATTTTTTCATGCAATGTTCCTTCAGCAAAATATAAGGATGCATTTGTCGGATCATTTTTCTTTGCAAGCTGAAGATATTCCATCGCCTGTTGAGACTCACCTGATGTAAGATAATAATTAACCAGTTCAACAATAATATTTGAATTATCCGGATATTTTTCAAATCCTTCTTTCAAAATATTGAGTGCATCAGTTGAATCGTTCTTAGCTAAGTAGGCATTTTTCATGTAAAGGTAAAGGCTTGCCCCACCATAGTCCAGATCCTTAGCTTTTTTATAATATTTGATAGCTTCATCATACATACCTGCATTGTTAGCAGCCAGCGCGGCATTATAGATAATTGAGGTATCAACAGCTCCATTAAATATTGGCATCTTGCCTACTTCCAATGAATTTTGAAATGCACCGAAAGCTTCTTTATATTTCTGTGCATTAAACATATTAATTCCTTTGTTGATAAAATCAATTTGAAGTGTCGCCATCTGGAGATCTACATCTTTATTAATCCTGTCTTTTTCATCAAGTTTTAAGGCTTTTTGATAATCATTCCAGGCCTTTTGCAGCGGATTTTCCACAAGATTTTTGATCTTGTCATCTTTTGATTCGCCAATCTGCTGAAGAATGCGACCTCTTACATAATAAGTTTTAGGCCAGTCAACTGCTTTGGGGTGTGTTTTTGCCTGTTCAATAAGAGTCCAGGCCTTTTCCGTATTGCCTGCCATAAGCTGGCTTAACGCACTGTTCACCTTACCCTTCTGCGCACTGGCCACAGATACTGCTAATATAGAAATCAGCATAATACTCGTAAGACGTTTCATCGTAATCATAGTTTATTATTCAAATTATTATTCAAATTTTTAATGAGTTTAAAAAACAAAAATATAATATTATCCAAACAGTTCAAATACTTTGCCAAAATAGTCAAAGGAAAAAAACGGTTATTCAGCATTTTCATCTGCTTCAGGTTCTTCTACTTCTTCACTTTTGGCAACTTCACTTACTGCAGCAATTGAATCGCCGTTTCGCAGATTAATCAGCTTAACTCCCTGAGTTGCCCGACCGGTAAGCCTCAGAGAAGAAACTGCCAGCCGGATAGTAAGACCTGATTTTGTAATAATCATTAAATCTTCATTATCAGTAACCCCTTTCATGGCGATCAGACTTCCGGTTTTTTCAGTGATATTCATGGTTTTTACGCCTTTAGCGCCTCTGTTAGTGATCCGGTATATTTCACTACCATCCTCAGGATCGCTCAGATAAGTTCGTTTTCCAAAACCTTTTTCAGAAACGACCAGAATACTTGTTTCTGCGGGATTTTCTACGCAAACCATACCAATTACTGCATCATTCTTGCCTGCCAACGAAATTCCTCTTACTCCGGAACCCGTTCGTCCAATAGCCCTGACCTTTTTTTCAGGGAAACGGATTGCTTTGCCGCTTTTTACAGCCAACAGAATATCATTTTGGCCATTGGTAAGTTTGGCTTCAATAAGTTCATCTCCTTCCCGTATATTTATGGCATTGATACCATTAGTACGTGGTCTCGAATATGCTTCAAGCAGCGTTTTTTTAATAACTCCTTTGCGGGTACCAAGTACTATATAATGACTTTGGTTGAACTCTGCATCACCCAAATTCTTAACATTAATGAATGCACGTATATTGTCTTCAGGCGCAATATTGATAATATTCTGGATAGCTCTTCCTTTTGAAGTTCTGCTACCTTCAGGTATTTCATAAACTTTTAGCCAGAAACATTTACCTTTCTCAGTAAAAAATAACATGGTATTGTGCATGGTAGCACTGAACATGTATTCAAGAAAGTCTTCATCCCTTGCTGTACTGCCTTTATAGCCAACTCCTCCCCTGTTCTGGGTTCTGAATTCGCTTAGCTGTGTACGTTTAATATAGCCAAGGTGCGAAATTGTGATCACTACATCATCATCTGCATAGAAATCCTCAGGATTAAATTCTTCAGCATTGGGAACAATCTCTGTACGTCTTTCATCACCATACTTTTCTTTTACCTCAAGCAATTCATCTTTAATTATCTTCATTCGTAATGGTTCGCTTGAAAGTATTTCCCTGTAATATTCAATTTGTTTTACAATTTCAGCATGCTCCTGTTTGATCTTATCCCTTTCAAGTCCGGTTAACCGCTGCAGTCTCATATCCAGAATAGCTCTTGCCTGTACTTCTGAAAGCTGGAAATTGTTCATCAGACCTTCCCTGGCTTCATCAGGGGTTGCTGAACTACGGATCAGATTAATTACTTCATCCAGATTGTCCAGCGCAATCAGTAATCCTTCAAGAATATGAAGCCTTTTTTCTGCCTGTTCCAGTTCATATTGTGTACGTCGGACCACAATTTCGTGACGATGCTTCACAAAATAGTTCAATTGCTGCTTAAGTGTCAGGGTTTTGGGGCGCCCGTTTACCAGTGCAATATTGTTAACATTAAATGTATTCTGTAATTGAGTATATTTAAGTAACTTATTCAGAACAACATTTGCAATGGCGTCTTTTTTAAGAATAATGACGATTCGCATGCCGTTACGATCCGATTCATCATTGATATAAGAGATTCCTTCAATTTTTTTCTCATTGATCAGGTCCGCGGTTTTCTTGATTAGTTCGGCTTTATTGACCATATAAGGAATTTCGTTGACTACGATGATTTCTCTCCCGGAGGGAGAAGTTTCAATTTCGGTTCTGGCTCTTATTACTACCCTTCCTCTCCCTGTTGCATACGCTTCTTTCACCCCTTCGTAACCGTATATAATTCCACCTGTCGGAAAATCCGGTGCCTTAATATATTTAAGCAGTTCCTCCGGTTCGATATCAGGATTATCAATGAAGGCAACCAAACCGTTCACTACTTCAGACAAATTATGGGGAGGCATGCTTGTAGCCATACCAACAGCAATACCTGAAGCACCATTTACCAGCAGAATTGGAATCCTTGTAGGCAGAACAGTAGGTTCCTGTAATGAATCATCAAAATTATACTGAAAATCAACAGTGTTTTTATCCAGATCCTGAAGGGTTTCCTCGGATATCCTCATCAAGCGAGCTTCTGTGTAACGCATGGCTGCCGGACTGTCACCATCAACCGATCCAAAATTACCCTGCCCGTCAACCAGCGGATATCTCAGAGACCATGGCTGAGCCATTCTGACCATGGCATCATAAACTGAAGAATCTCCATGTGGATGATATTTACCAAGTACCTCTCCAACTATTCTTGCGGATTTTTTATAAGAACGATTGGAAAGGAGACCCAAATCTGACATTCCGTAGAGAACTCTCCTGTGTACAGGCTTTAAACCGTCTCTTACATCGGGAAGCGCGCGTGATACAATTACCGACATCGAATAATCGATATAGGCCGATTTCATCTCCTCCTCAATATTAATTTTGAGTATTCTCTCTCCGTCACTCATTTTTTTGTAATATTAAAATATGTTATCTACTGTAATTCAAATACATAAGATTATAATGCATAGTGTACGAAATTAGTCATTTATTATGTAAATTACCTTCTAAAATTCTTTTAATTATTAACATACCAATGTTTAAAAATATTTAATTTAAATATTAGTATATTTGCAGTATTGAAGTTAATTTGCAATAAAACAGAATGAACTTTAATTTGTTAGTAATAGAATAGTTAGTAATAGAATAGAAACGAAAAAAGACAGAACTTTTTATATGGATGCAAAATTTTCACAAAGAATAAAGGATGTACTGACTTACAGCAAGGAAGAAGCAGTAAGACTGGGCAACAACCACATTAATCCTGAGCATCTGTTTCTTGGAATTCTTCGTGAAGGAGAAGGAGTTGCTGTCGATGTACTGGCATTGCTCGGAGCAGACCTTTTTGAGCTGAAGAAAATGGTAGAACGCAGCATAAAACCCGATATATCGGCCAAACAAACAGATGTAGACAACATACCGTTGCTTAAGTCGTCAGAAAAAGTATTAAAATTAGTTTACCTTGAAGCACGAGACCTCAAGAATTCAACCATTGATACCGGCCATTTATTGCTGGCAATTATGCGGGATGAGACGGGGCCTGTGAGCAATCTGCTGGGTTCCCAGGGAATTGATTACGATTCAGTAAAAGCTGAACTGGAAAATACCCAGCCTGAGGCACAGGCAGATTTTGGTGATGAAGAAGAAGAGCAAAAAGCATCGCAATTTGGAGGTGGACGAGGAAATGTGCCACAAATTCAAAAAAGTGGCTCCGATACCCCTGTTTTGGATAATTTTGGGGTTGATCTTACCAAGGCTGCTGAAGAGAACAGACTTGATCCTATTGTCGGACGGGAACGTGAAATTGAACGTCTGGCTCAGATATTGAGCCGGCGCAAGAAGAACAATCCCATTTTAATCGGGGATCCGGGTGTTGGTAAATCAGCTATTGCTGAAGGTTTAGCGCTGCGTATTATTCAGCGTAAGGTTTCTCGCGTGTTGTTTGGTAAAAGAGTGGTTACACTTGACCTGGCATCAATTGTGGCAGGAACCAAGTACCGCGGACAATTTGAAGAAAGGATGAAGGCCATTTTAAATGAACTGGCCAAAACAAATAATATCATCCTGTTCATCGATGAGATTCATACCATTGTTGGTGCTGGCGGGGCAACCGGCTCGCTGGATGCTGCAAATATGCTTAAACCCGCGCTTGCACGCGGCGAAATTCAATGTATTGGGGCTACTACCCTGGATGAATACAGACAGCACATCGAAAAAGACGGTGCGCTTGAAAGAAGATTCCAGAAAGTAATGGTTGAGCCTACTTCGATGGAGGAAACAACTGAGATTCTTAACAATATCAAGGAACGGTATGAGGAGCACCACAATGTGTATTATACACCTGAAGCCATTGATGCCTGTGTAAAACTCACAGCCAGGTATATTTCTGATCGTCATCTGCCTGATAAAGCGATTGATGCGCTTGATGAAGCGGGTTCCCGTGTACATATTTCAAATATTGTTGTTCCGCAGAATATTTTGTTGCTTGAAAAGCAGATCGAAGAAACCAAAAAAGAGAAGATTCAGGCAGTAAAAGATCAGAATTTTGAAAAAGCTGCAGGATTCAGAGATCGTGAGAAAGATCTGCTGGAAAAACTTGAGGAAGAAAAGCTACACTGGGAACAGGAATTAAATAAAAACCGCGAAACGGTGGATGCCGAAAAGGTTGCCGAAGTGGTTGCCATGATGACTGGTGTTCCGGTACAAAGAATTGCCCAGGCTGAAGGTACCCGATTGCTGAAAATGAGTGAAGAACTCAAAGGCAGCGTTATTGGACAGGATGAAGCTATTAATAAAATTGTAAAATCAATTCAGCGTAACCGTGCCGGACTGAAGGATCCGAATAAGCCTATTGGTAGTTTTATTTTTCTGGGTCCTACAGGAGTTGGTAAAACTCAGCTGGCCAAGGTGCTTGCCAAATATTTGTTTGATAGTATTGATAACCTGATCCGTATCGACATGAGTGAATATATGGAGAAATTCTCTGTATCCAGACTTGTTGGAGCTCCTCCGGGATATATCGGATATGAAGAAGGTGGACAACTTACTGAAAAAGTAAGACGCAAGCCGTACTCGGTTATCTTGCTGGATGAAATAGAAAAAGCACATCCGGATGTGTTCCATCTGTTACTTCAGGTATTAGATGATGGTCAATTAACGGACAGTCTTGGCAGAAAGGTTGATTTTAAAAACACCATCATTATTATGACTTCAAATATCGGTACCCGTCAGCTAAAAGATTTTGGACAGGGAATAGGGTTTGCCACTAAAGCACGGCAAATGACTACAAATGAATATGCTAAAGGTGTTATTCAATCTGCACTTAAAAAATCATTTGCTCCTGAATTTCTGAACAGGATCGACGATGTGGTAATGTTTAATTCACTTACACGTGAGGATATTCATGAAATTATTGACATCGAATTGCGTGGTCTTTATGACAGAGTGGATTCACTGGGATTCAATATCACTATTAGTGATGCTGCTAAAGATTTCATTGCTGATAAGGGGTATGATGTTCAGTTTGGAGCCCGGCCTTTGAAACGGGCTATCCAAAAATACCTTGAGGATACTATGGCAGAAGTAATTATTAAAAGTGATTTGAAAGAAGGTGACACTCTTCTGGTTGATCTGGATAAAGAGAAAGAAGAAATTAAAATTACAGCTGCTGATAATAATAATGGCAATCAACAAAAGCCAAAAGAAGCAGAAACAAAGGACAACGATAAATAATACAGTATAAATAAAACAACAGAAAAAACCGGATCAGCGACTGAATCCGGTTTTTTTTGCTTATTATTTTATGAACTAATCATTGTACCCTATCCGGTCACGATATTTTTTCACCGTAAAGGTCATATTCTTCCGTATGAGTAATACGCACCTGGTAAAACTCACCGGCCCTAATTTCTTCTCCTTTTATCAATACTTCGTTATCTACTTCCGGAGAATCATATTCGGTTCGGCCAATCATAAATTCACCTTCCCTCCTGTCGATGAGAACAGGCAAAATCTTCCCCACCAGTTTTCTGTTATTCTCAAGACTGATTTTTTGCTGCAGTTCCATTAATCTCTCAGCCCTTTCCCGTTTAATCTCTTCCGGAATATCGTCAGCATAATTTTTGGCTGCAAAGGTATTTTCTTCTTCAGAATAAGCAAAAACGCCCATCCGCTCAAATCTCATTTCTTCAACAAACTGATATAAACGGGCAAATTCTTCGTCAGTTTCACCAGGATGACCAGTCAGAAATGTTGTACGCAGCGCAATTCCGGGTATCTCCCTGCGAAGTACCTTTATAAGCTCATATGTTTGCTGCCGGGTATTTCCCCTGCGCATCATGCTCAATACTTTATTGCTTATATGCTGAAGTGGGATGTCCAGGTAATTGCAAACATTGTCATGTTGGTTTATTACATTGATGAGCGAAAGCGGAAAATTATGGGGATACGCGTAATGAAGCCGGATCCATTCGAATTCTTTAATATTTGCAAGTTCACTCACAAGTTCGGGAAGGCGTTGTTTATGGTAAAGATCAAGTCCGTAATAACTGATATCCTGCGCAATAACCAGTAATTCCTTTACACCGCTTTCAGCCAGTTTTTCTGCTTCTTTAATTATTTCTTTAAAAGGTCTGGACTGATGTTTTCCTCTGATAAGCGGAATAGAACAAAATGCACAATTGCGGTCGCATCCCTCAGATATTTTCAGATAAGCATAATGAGAGGGTGTGGTGATTATTCGTTCGCCCAGTAATTCTTTACGATATTGTCCGCCAACCTTTTCAACAATTTCTTTCAGATTGTTTACGCCAAAGAAATCATCCACTTCAGGGATCTCTTTTCGTAGTTCATGCTGATAACGTTCAGCAAGACAACCAAATACAAACAGGTTGGATACCTCTCCCCTTTGTCTTGCCCGGGCATACTGTAAAATCGTATTAACCGATTCTTCTCTTGCATCATTAATAAACCCGCAAGTATTAATGATTATGGTATCAGCCTGTATATCATCACGGTCATGGTAAACCTTAAAACCTGAATACTGCAGCTGCCTGAGCAGATATTCCGAATCAACAGTATTTTTTGAACAACCTAGTGTTATCAGATTTACCTTCATTGTATGATCGTATGATTTGCAATATTTAAATTGAGCAAAAACAGATTAGTAAAAAAGATAATTACGGGACGGGGCAGACAAATCAATCACCAAACAAGGAATCGATAAAGGCAGTTTTGTTAAATACCTGAAGGTCTTCCATCTTTTCACCTATTCCAATATATTTGACTGGTATTTTAAATTGATCTGAGATACCGATAACTACTCCACCTTTGGCTGTACCATCAAGTTTGGTAAGCGCCAGTGCATTTACCTCAGTAGCTTTTGTGAACTGTTTGGCCTGTTCAAATGCGTTTTGACCTGTGGAACCATCTAAAATGAGAAGAATTTCATGTGGTGCATCAGGAACCACTTTCTTCATTACATTTTTTATCTTGGAAAGTTCATTCATCAGATTGACTTTATTGTGGAGTCGTCCGGCAGTATCTACAATTACAACATCAGCATCGTTGGCTTTTGCTGAGGCAAGGGAGTCATAAGCTACAGAGGCAGGATCTGAACCCATTTTCTGCTTCACAATTTCAACACCCACACGTTCCGACCAGATAACCAGCTGATCAACAGCAGCAGCCCGGAATGTATCAGCAGCTCCCAGGTAAACTTTTTTACCCGCTTTTTTGAAATGATAGGCTAATTTACCAATGGTAGTAGTCTTTCCTACTCCGTTCACTCCAACTACCATGATTACGTAAGGCTTTTTTCCAAGATCAGCATCGAAATCAAATCCTGTTCCAGCATCATTTTCATCAAGCAAAGCTGCAATTTCCTCTCTGAGAATATTATTCAGCTCATTTGTGTTCATATATTTATCACGAGATACACGATCCTCAATCCGCTCAATAATACGAAGGGTAGTGTCTACACCAACATCGGAACTTATCAGCACTTCTTCCAGGTTGTCCAGCACGTCATCATCCACCCTGGTTTTGCCAACCACTGCTCTTGAAAGTTTTTTGAATACACTTTCCTTAGTCTTCTCCAGTCCTTTATCCAGTGTCTCCTTTTTATCACGTGAAAATAGCCCCATATACCTGAAGTTTATTAATATGTTTTGTGATTATAACCACGTTAACATTGGTAATTGTTTTATTGATTAAAGCAGAATACGACTCTATTCTAAAGTAAAAAAAGCCTTCTCCTTATATGAAGAAGAAAGCTTTCATTAATTTCTTTCATTTACTTTTCCTCACCAGATCAACAAATCTGGTTTGATCCAATTTCTAGTCTTTCAGGAAATCTTTAATGTGTTCATTCAGAACAATTTCTTCCTTAAAAATGTATGCACCGGTTTTAGGTGATTTTTCCATTTTAATTACTCTTGAAAAATCCTTACCGGTTCCCTTCTTAAGTGTTGCAACTACTTTCTTTGCCATTTTTAATAGGTTTTATTTAATTTCTCTGTGTACAGTCATTTTTTTCAATACAGGATTGTATTTTTTCAATTCAAGCCGGTCAGGGGTATTTTTTCTGTTTTTTGTAGTAATATACCTTGAAGTTCCCGGCATACCACTTTCTTTATGCTCTGTGCATTCCAAAATAACCTGTACCCTGTTTCCTTTACTTTTCTTTGCCATTTTCTAAAAGTATTTTTAGTATGATTTAATATAGCCTTCTTCCCTGGCACCTTCCAACGCTGCTTTTAACCCTTTCTTGTTGATGATACGGATTCCTGCTGCAGAAATCTTAAGCGTTACCCAACGTTTTTCTTCCTCCAGGTAAAACTTTTTATCAAACAAATTAGGGTAAAATTTCCTTTTTGTCCTTCTCTTTGAGTGAGACACATTATTGCCTACAACGACCTTTTTTCCAGTTATTTGACAAACTTTTGACATTTTCTTTTATTTTATCAGTTGGGTTTCAAAAACAATTCGCAAAATACGTGAAATTTATTGAAATAATCAAATAAAATGCCACAATTTTTTGTGATTCATGTATTTTCTTCAATAATCAATTCTCTTAACATATTCATTCCGGCATAAGCTGATCTGATAATATTTCTTTCGCGGTTCTTACCAAATACAAATTTTTTTGCCCGCACTGTTAAGTTTGAGGCAACAGCAATCCAGACTGTACCAACAGGTTTTTCAGGCGTTCCGCCATCCGGTCCGGCAATACCTGAGGTGGATATGGCATAATCAGTGTGAAACTTATTTATGGCTCCGGTGGCCATTTTTTCAACGACAGGCTGACTTACAGCACCAAATTTATTTAGTATATCCTGGTCTATGTCCAACAAATTAATTTTAACGGTATTATCATAGGCAACAACTGTTCCTTTGTAATATCTTGAACTACCCGGGATACCTGTAATCATGGAAGCGAGGGTGCCCCCAGTACAGCTTTCAGCTGTAGAAATTGTTTTATGGTTATGATACAACAATTTACCAATTACTTCTTCAAGCTTTTCTTCATCATAGCCATAGATATATTCTGGAACAATAAACTTCAGTTTATTTGTTTGTTTTTTAATTTTTTCCTGCAATATTTCTGTATTGTTACCTTTTACTGATAACCTCAGTTTCAATATTCCTGGTGACGGCAAATAAGCCAGGCTGATGTCCGGATCAAGTTCTTTTTCCCAATCTCTAAGTTTGTCAGCCAGTGAAGATTCGCCGATACCTGTGAGCATAATATTTTTATGTACAATTTTGGGAGGATGAAAACGGTCAGCAAGTAAGGGGATTACTTTTTCAGTGAGCAGGGCTTCCATTTCAAAAGGTACTCCCGGCAGAAAAATATAGATAATATTCTGTTTTTCAAGCCAGAGTCCGGGAGCAGTACCCAGTTCGTTTTTAAGAATGCGGCTTCCCTCCGGAACATCGGCCTGCATTTCGTTTAGGTTGTTCATGGCAACTCCTCTCCTGCCCAGCAATTCAGAAATATGCCTGAGTACATCCTTATTGCGTACCAATTTTCTTTCAAAATATGCACTCAATGTATATTTGGTACGGTCATCACTTGTCGGGCCAAGGCCACCGGTTACTATCACAAGGTCAACTTGCGATGTTGCATCCGCCAGTGCTTTTAAGATAGCTGTATGTTCATCCGGTATTGAAGTAATCGTATTTACCTGAAAACCTGCTGCGTCCAGTCGGCTTGCAATAAAAGCAGAATTTGTATCTGTAATTTGCCCAATGAGTATTTCGTCTCCAATAGTGATTACTGCTGCCTGCATACAATACTTAAGAGGTAAATGATGAAAAGAGCGGGAAACGGGGTTCGAACCCGCGACCCTCAGCTTGGGAAGCTGATGCTCTACCACTGAGCTACTCCCGCATTTTTCAGTTTTTATTATTTAGTGTGAATATTTTGGCGTATAACCGCTGCAAATATACAAATAATTTGAAGTGGTGATGAAAACGGATGTGTTTTTTTACAGTTCTTCAGTTTTCCAGTATAATAAAAATTTTGAGCCTCTCACGGGATTTGAACCCGCGACCTGCTGTTTACGAAACAGCTGCTCTACCGCTGAGCTAAAGAGGCATTTAAGTAAAGGTTTAGTTTATATATAGTAATTATCTGTATATTAATTAAAAAAAATTTATGTAAAACAAATCTATTGCTCGTTGCTAAATTAATGAAAATATCATTATAAAGGTATTGTCTTAAAAATATTACGATTAAAAAATTTATTTACGTTTTTCCTGGTTTTATTGTTTTGGATTATTTATTGAGGAAGTAGTTACTTCAGTTAGGTCGGCCTTGTCCAGATTTTCCTCCGAATTTTCTCTTCCATTTCTGATCAGGGCAAAAGCCATCATGACACTTGAAATTATGATGGTATATAATAATATGCCAGATTCAAATTCAGGGATCTGATATTCAGCAGGAATGGCATAAAACAACAGGATAGTGATCAGGCCCCTGGGCGCTGTGAAAATTTCAGGAAACATATGTTTACCAAGAATAACCCGTAAAGTAATATAGCGAATACCATAAATAATAATTAGAATTGCCATACTGCTCAGGAAAACTCTTCTGTTTAATAAAGTGCCAAGCGTGAGTGACATTCCAAAAACAACAAAGAAAAATGTACGAACCACAAAAGATGATTCAAAGGTAACCAGTTTAAAATTTGTATAGATGGTCTTTACAGCCGCCTGATTCAAAAAACGTTTCAATCTGCCTCTGAAAAAGATATGATGGTTATCCAGCACCAGACCGAATATTAATATAACCAGCAACGAAGATAGATGCAGTAATTTACCAATTGAATACAAGATGATCAGCGCTGCAATCAACACAAACAGTTTTATTTCTGATTTGATGCTTTGAAAAAGGAAGACAAGCAGATAGCTGGCAAGCAGAGAAACAACGACGGTTATAAGAAAGCTACCCGTAATATTAAGTGTTACATTCCAGGCACCAGTGATGTTCATGCTTTCAATTAAAAAGTAGAATACCATAATTCCGAGAATATCTGAAAAAGTACTCTCGTAAATCATAAACTCCCTTTTGGCAGGCTGCAGATTTACCACACTGGGAATGGTTATGGCGCTGCTAACAATGGAAAGTGGAATGGCATATATCAGGGCATTAAAAAATTCCGCATGAAGATACCAGCTTAACAGGTAACTCAGCAATACTGAAGTAACAACCAGTGATATAAGCGCAATACCAAGCGATTTTAAAATAAATGAATATTTTTCCCTGGTAATTTTCAGGTCCAATGCAGCTTCCAGCACAATCATGATCAGCCCTATGATCCCCAGTACCTCCAGAACAGGATATAATTCAAAATTTTCATATCCTGCATAATGAAGTGCATGTTTTATAAGAAACCCCAGTAAAATAAGCATTAATACACTGGGAATATTGGTCTTTCTTGAAATGATATTGAAAAAATAAGAGATAATCAATACAACCGAAGCCTGGATAATAAAGCCATAAGAGTTGAAATTTTCCATGCAAAAATCAGGTATAAAAAATTAGAAATAAACTCCAAATCTAATAATCGGATTGGAATACGGGGTGTTGGCTGTTTGGTTGAGATTATAGAGTATGGTAAGGTTTATTGAAGATCTTTTTCCGGCAGGCAATCTCAGGCCTCCTCCCACCAGTACGCTGTGAAGCCAGAATCGATCCTGCCCGGGATATTCATTTAAAACATCAAATACCCTTGTTTCCAGATTAAGTGCTTCATATTCTCCCTGTATAAATAATCCTCCATTAAAGCCAAGTGGAATAATATTATTTAAATCTTTAATAAATAAATAGTTACTGAACAAGCGTCCACCGTAAATATGGGTTTCATAAAAAAAATCTTTATAATATTCATACTTAACACCTAAACCAGCAGAAAGACGGGGAGTTATGCGGTAACCAACAAGCGGCGCAATTTCAATTTGTGTAATCGTGCCTATTTGTAACCCAATATTTCCGCCAAAGAAAATTCTTTCTTTTGGTGAAAGTTTTTCTTTTTCCTTTTTATTTTGGGCATAAATTGTTGTATTACAAATTAAAAAGAAAACTAATAGAAGTAATACATAAAATTTCAACAGTCGTTTCATAAAATGAATCTTGAATTTATAAAATAAGCTTTGCTGCCATCTGTCCTCTTTTTCCTTACCAAAACAACTATCTTTATGTTTTATGAAAACAGAAAACCTTGTTAGATTGTTTCACCCGAAAAAACAAAAATAAGTGAAATCTTAATAAAAAAAACCAATATTGATGAATATACTTATTACCGGTGCAAGCAGAGGGATTGGATATGAACTGGCACAAAGATTTGCTGAAGAAGAAAATACTCATGTGATATGCATTTCCCGGAATCATGCAAAATTAGAGGAATTGGCGAATAAACCAACGGGAAATAACAGCAGGGTCACCCCACTGGTATATGACATTATAGATGTTATGAAGGAACCTGGTGCTTTAAAGAGGCAGATACTTGGACTGGTTTCACCCCTGGATATCATTATCAATAACGCGGGCTACTTGATTAATAAGCCGTTCATGGATTTCACCTACCAGGAAGCTATTGATATCTTTAATACAAATTTTTTTGCTGCTGCATTCCTTATCCAGCAGTTAAAAGATTTAATGATTGAATCTGATGCCCGGCATATTGTAAATATAAGCAGTATGGGAGGTTTTCAGGGAAGCAGCAAATTTGCAGGTTTGAGTTTTTACAGCGCGGCAAAAGCTGCTATTGCCAATCTAACTGAGTGTCTCGCGGAAGAATTTAAGAAGGAAGGGATCAGGGTAAATGCACTGGCTCTCGGAGCCGTGGATACTGAAATGCTGCATGAGGCCTTTCCGGGATTTCAGCCACCTCTGAAGGCGAAAGAGATGGCTGAATATGTTTTTGATTTTGCCCGGAACGGACAACACTATTTTAATGGAAAGATTTTACCTGTCTCCACAGGGACTCCCTGAGTCGAATTCGGTATGGATATCTACCTGGCTTGATTCATCATACTGCCGGACTTCAATTTGTCCTTTGAGCACCATAAGACCATTCATTGCCAGCGCATGCATTTCATCTT
>DASQZP010000754.1:0-5499 GCA_035638655.1 Bacteroidales bacterium | reverse complement strand
GTATTTTTTCTATTTTAAATTTATTTTGCCTGTTATTGGCCGGTTGGTTTCCAGGGACCAGGCTGCTTACACCTATTTACCCGATTCGGTAAATGAATTTCCTTATGGTAAAGCTTTCCTCGAGTTAATGACAAAAGCCGGTTTTGAACAAACCCAGGCAAAAAAACTAACCTTCGGTATTGCCACACTTTACAAGGGGATTAAAGCTGCCCGTTAATATAATCTGTATTTGTACAGAACTTCTCATTGGTGGAGTAAGCGGGGTTGCTGGTTATTCCACAACATATGGTTTCCCGGTACGCCAGGAATCCACTGCTCTTTTCCACTGATAATTCAGTGCATCATCCCGCTCCAGTTCAAACAGATTGTTAGTAAATGGGGACGGTTCTCTCAGAAATAAAAACTCGAGTGTCGGGGCGCCTCTTTTTCTGAAATACACCCAGGTTTCTTCATCTCCGGTTTTATACAGGTTATTCGGCGGACCAAAAATGATGTATACCATTCCGCGATCCGTTTTCCATCCCTGGCGATCGGCAGTAAAATAGAAATTGGCAAACATGGCCCTGTTATAATAAATCCTGATCAGCTCCCTGGCTGCATCAAGGCTCCCGGTTGTACTGATCCAGAACTCATCCAGGGCCAGCTTCGGATTGGGTGCATCCAACAACTTATTGTATTCATCTGTTGATGTTAAATAAGCCAGCGGCTTTAGCATTTCAGCAGGGTGAAGAAATTGTGGAAAATCATTACCGAAATTATAAAGCGTGAGACCTTCTGGTGTAGTTGTATCAACACGGATATGGTACATACCGGTATAAGGCAGCATGAACTGAGTGTTTTCAGAGAAAGCGTATTCCCAAATACTGTCAGCATGCTCATGAACAAAAGCAGGTTTCATGATGGAAAAAACAGGGGGCGGAAGTGGCTGATTATTTTTATAATAACTAATGTAAATCCTTGAATATCCGGGTTTGCGATAGTTCAGTGAAAAAACCTCACTGCTCCTTAATACATTCCCGAAAACAGGATAACCCGATGGCCTGGAAATGACATTAAAGTTCTGCCCTGAAAAATCATTGCGTTTATCTATGTACAGGTAGTCCAGTCCTGTTGATTTTTGCAACACATCCTCCGCAAAAGCCAGCACTTTATAACGCTTTCCTTCTGCCGCCCTAACCGGGATAGTAGCATAAAATCTTTTCTTATCCGGATTTTGCACTATGTCATATGTATATGTAGCGCTGTCCGTTAATACTTCATCTCTTGCTCCTTTTTCTATTTCGTACAGCTGAAAATGAACCTTAAACCTGGCCTGGAATTTATTTTGCGGATTGGCCTGGTTAAAAAGAAGTTCCCGGGTAAAAACCTTTACCTGCAGCAATGTGATAGAATCATTTTTATGGTAAAAATCATACTGCGGATGAATTCCGCTTTCTGATGGATTATAAAGTGAAGAAAGATTTGCGGTTGGGACTTTGTACATCGCGGAATCCGCTTCATTTATTCTCCGTTGACTAAAACAACCACCAAGCAGAATGAGCAGGATGAATACAGAAAATACAGGATATACATGACGGAACCGCATATTCAGCAGTATATATTTGGTTTTCGATAAAGATACTAAAATCTTTTTTCTTTCAGTTCCTCCAGTTCTAACTGAAAGGATTCCCAATCGTGAAGCTGCTTCTCAAGGTCTTTTTTCAGCTTTTCATACTTCTCAAACCATCCGGAATCGGTTGCCTGCTGATCAGGAGATGCAAGAACAGTATCCATTTCAGCAACCTTAGCTTCCAGCGTTTCAATATTTTTTTCACAAGCTTTCACCCTGTTTTCTGCCTTACGGATTATTTTATCATATTCCTTTCTCTCCTCATAAGCCATCTTATTATCGCCGGCACTTTCGTTTTCAGTCTCTTTATCGGCAGATTGCCTGCTTTCCAGCTCTTTTAATGAGGCCAGCTTTTTCTTCTGAAGAAAATCATAAATACCACCGTTGTATTGTTTGATGCCCTGATTTCTGAATTCATAAATCCTTTCAGTAAGGCCATCCAGAAATTCCCGGTCGTGCGAAACCAGGATCAGGGTGCCATCATACCTGAGCAATGCCTGCTTGAGAATGTCTTTGGAGCGAATATCGAGGTGATTGGTAGGCTCATCGAGCACCAGCAGATTGTATGGCTCCAGCAACAGCCTGGCCATGGCGAGCCGGGAGCGCTCACCTCCGGATAATACTTTTACTTTCTTATCCACATCCTCACCACTAAAAAGAAAGGCACCCAGAATATCCCTTATCTTAGTCCGTATATCACCAACCGCAACAGCATCAATGGTTTCGAGCACCGTCTTATCTTCATCGAGCAATTCATCCTGATTCTGGGCGAAATAGCCGATTTTAACATTGTGCCCCAGTTTAAGGCCTCCCGTATGATCCAGTTCGCCTACAATAATTTTCGATAATGTTGTCTTGCCTTCCCCGTTTTTGCCGACAAAGGCAACCTTCTCTCCTCTTTCGATAATCAGATTAATATCTTTAATTACCTGTTTACTCCCGTAAGCCTTGCCGAGTCCCTTCGTTTCCACTACTATGGAACCTGCCCGCGGAGCAGCCGGAAAGCGAATATTGATAGAAGACAGATCTTCATCATCCACCTCAATCCGGTCAATTTTGTCCAGTTGTTTGATGCGTGATTGTACCTGAACTGCTTTGGTGGCCTTGTACCTGAATCGTTCAATAAACTGTTCAGTCTCTCCGATCATCTTTTGCTGATTGCGGTAAGCTGCCAACTGTTGCTCCCTCCGTTCCTTTCTGAGTTCAAGATATTTTGAATACGAAGCTTTGTAATCATAGATTTTCCCGAGAGAAATCTCAACTGTCCGGTTGGTTACATTGTCGAGGAAAGCACGGTCGTGAGAGATCAAAACAACAGCGCCCTGATAGTCTTTCAAAAAACTTTCAAGCCATTGAATCGACTCTATATCAAGATGGTTGGTAGGCTCATCAAGCAGAAATACATTGGGCTTTTTCAGTAATATTTTGGCAAGCTCAATACGCATCCGCCATCCCCCGCTGAATTTATTGGTAGGCTGATCGAAATCGCGACGCGTAAAACCCAGTCCGAATAAAGTCTGTTCAACATCGGCATGTATGGTTGCCCCGCCAACCAGGTTAAAATGGTCATTGGCTTCGGTAAGCCGTTCAATAAGCTTCAGATAATCTTCTGATTCATAATCATCACGTTCAGTGAGCTGCAGGTTAATCTCTTCAATCTCCTTTTCGAGCTTAAGCACATCGCTGAAAGCACTGATTGCCTCATCATACACTGTTTTACCATCACGATGAACCATCTGCTGGGGAAGATAACCCGTTCGTACACTGTCAGGCACCACAACCTGTCCCTCAGAAGGTTGCTGCAAACCTGCAAAAACTTTCAGCAGTGTTGATTTGCCTGCACCATTCTTACCTACCAGGCCAACCCTGTCGCCCTGGTTTACCAGGAAAGAAATATTATTGAAAAGTTCAAACGCTCCAAAACGTATGGTTAATTGCTCAACCGAAATCATAAAATAAACGATTATAAATATTTGCGCAAAGATAAAATACTTGTTGCATAATTCAGTAGCTTCATGAAAATCTTTGCAGGTTATTTTATTCGCAAATCGTGTCAATAGGATTATCTTTGCACAAAAAAATAATTGTGGGAAGAAGAAAGAAATTACCGGTTTTTGAACATGTACTGATTGAAGATATTGCTGCTGAAGGCAAAGCAATGGCCCGTGTTGATGAAATGGTTGTGTTTGTTAAAAATGCTTTACCAGGAGATGTAGTTGATTTGCAATTGACACGAAAAAGAAAAAATTTCGCCGAAGCCAAACCGGTAAAATTCCATGCTTATTCACCAGATCGTTCCGAACCTTTTTGTGAACACTTTGCCGATTGTGGTGGTTGTGTCTGGCAGGATCTTCCCTATGAAAAACAATTATTCTACAAACAAAAACAGGTAGTGGATAATTTCGAGCGCATCGGTAAAATTGAAATCCCATCTATCAACAACATTCTGCCTTCGGCCAAAACGACCTTGTATCGCAACAAGTTGGAATATACGTTTTCAAACCGCAGGTGGCTCACCAGTGAGGAAGTGGAAAGTGGTGAAGAGTTCCGGGATATGAACGGACTGGGTTTTCATGTTCCCGGGATGTTCGACCGGATAGTAGATATCAGGCAATGCCACTTACAGCCTGAACCCGGCAACAGTATCAGGCTGGCAGTGAGGAAATATGCCATTTCCAATAACCTCGAATTTTATGACCCACGAAACCATACAGGTTTTCTCAGAAACCTGCTGATACGCACCTCCGAAACAGGGGAAGTCATGGTAGTACCAGTATTCGCCCATGATGACAGGGAAAACATAGAAGGTTTGCTCAACATGCTGTCAGAAACTTTTCCTGAGATCACCTCACTTCAGTATGTAGTGAACGAAAAACGCAATGATACGATCACCGATCAGGAGGTGATCGTTTGGAAAGGCAAAGACCATATTATTGAACAGCTGGGTGATTTGAAATTCCGTATTGGTCCGAAGTCGTTTTTCCAGACCAATGCCGGTCAGTCGCTGCAACTCTATGAAAAAACCCTTGAATTTGCTGCAGTAAACAAAGACGAAACGGTGTACGACCTGTATACCGGAACCGGTTCCATTGCCTGTTTCCTGGCCCGGCAAGCCAAAGAGGTTATCGGGATCGAATATGTACCCGAAGCCATTGAAGATGCTAAACTAAATGCCGCCCTCAATAACCTCGACAACACAAAATTTTATGCAGGCGATATAAAAGACCTGCTGACCAACGGATTTATCGATGAGCACGGGCATCCCGATACGATCGTTTTGGATCCGCCGCGCCCAGGAATCCATAAAGATGTGATAGATGCCCTGTTGTATGCTGCACCTGAAAAAATTGTGTATGTGAGCTGTAATCCTGCTACCCAGGCCAGGGATATTGCGTTGCTGAATGAAGCTTATACAGTTACAAAAATACAACCCGTTGACATGTTTCCGCACACCCACCATGTGGAAAATATTGCATTGCTTGTAAAGAATTGAATGGATAGAAACATGGATTAACAAAATTGACGGTAAGGTTACTACCTGCAATTGATATATAGATTGAAAGGAAACTGTTCTTAGCCTGAATGCCTGAAATTGATCAAAACTGTCAGTCACCTCCAGGGCTTTTTAAAATCACTCAGTCTTCTTAAAAATTGCAAATAATCCCAGACAACCTGATAAGGACAAGCCAGAAGTAAACAAATTTGAAAGTTGAATGAAAAATATTCCTTCTGAAATACCTATAAACAAATAGATGCAGAAGGCGCTCAAAAATATTCTGCTAAAAAAAAACACAAATATTACAACTAAGGTACTAAAGCATTAACCCCATCGCGCAGCCCCCTTCCCCTAAAGGGGGGCTTCGCTCCGTTTAAGAATATAGTCCCGGTTG
>DASQZP010000753.1:0-2228 GCA_035638655.1 Bacteroidales bacterium | reverse complement strand
GTAATAACGCAGTTATCGGACATTATGTATAGACAGTAATTTACGGGTATACATTCACATAAGTTAGTGGCTATTTAAATCATGCGACATTTGTCATAAAATTTGTTTAACTTGTCGTATATTTGATTTTATAAAATAATCGAATCATGAAAACTGATAATTTGACATTTAAATCGCTCGAAAACAATGACATTTTTAAACTAATTGATGTCACCAGAAAAGGTATTGATTATAATACTTTTAATGAATTTCTAGTTTCATTTCCACTAAATATTTCCACCTGGTCTAAGATTTTAAATATGTCGGAAAGGACCATACAACGCTATAGGAGAGAGAAAAAACGACTGGATTCAATCCATACAGAAAAATTTCTTCTGATAATATTACTTTTCAATAAAGGGGTTAGTGTTTTTGGTAATACCTCTAATTTTTTAGCATGGATAAATTCTAAAAGTATTTCTCTCGGAGGTGTTACACCAATTGATTTATTAGATAATTCATTTGGGATTAACATGGTTAAAGACGAGTTGATTAAAATTGAACATGGTGTTTTAGCATGATAGTATTTCGACATGCAAATAAAAGATACTGTCATGACCTTTCAGGAACCGGAGCTGAGATTACCGGAGGCAGATGGAATTTTAAAGGGACAAAACTTTTATACACAGCTGATTCCAGAGCATTGTGTATGGCTGAAATTGCAGTTCATACACCGGTTGGAATTATGCCAGTCGATTATTATTTAGTAACAATTGAAGTCCCGGATTATTCAACTATAAAACTGATTGAAACAGATACTTTACCAGATAACTGGAGAAAGTTTCCTTATTCAAAAGTAACGCAGGAATCAGGAGATGATTTCGTTGGCAGGAATGAATATTTATACATAAAAGTTCCATCTGCAGTAGTTCCGGGAGATTTTAATGTTTTAATAAATCCCGGACACCCGGATTTTGACAGAATAAAAATCATCAAAACAGAGAAATTTAACTTTGATGAAAGATTGTTCAAATAAAAACTGCAAGATTATATCCGGAACAATCCTGCGGACTGGAGGGAGGCTGAATTTTACAGGTAAGGTTCCTATACTTTTTTAGCATAATGATTGAACAGAAATTAAAAGCTTAACCATGGAAAACACGGTCGACAAAATAAACAACATGGCATCGAGGTTTCCCCCTGGCTGGAGGATGCAAAAAAACGACAGCAAAATATTGAGTGTTTCAAAAAAGATTGACGGTGCAGCGGTCAATCAACAGTATCTGAATCCGATTATTTATATGATGGGCACAAGCAGATGCTGTCGGATGCGCCGGGGTACGAATGTTTGAGGGGAAGATAAAAAATGATTAGGGCGGCGAAATTTTATCCAGGCAGGATACAATGACAATATATTTGTATCTTTGAGAAAAATGACTTGACATGCCAACAATATCAATGTTTTTCGGAATTATTATCAGGATGTCTTTTGCGCCTAAAGAGCACAATCCACCACATATACATGCATATTATCAGGATACCAAAGCAACTTTTAAAATACTTGATGGTGATTTGATCGACGGAGATATACCAACCAGACAGATTCGATTGATCCAGGCATGGATAGAGATTCATAAAGATGAATTATTGGCTGATTGGGAATTATGTCAAAATGGAGAAAAACCATTTAAAATTGAACCTTTAAAATAATCAGATATGTACTTAGCGGTTAAAGAAGTAAAAACTCAAAACGACTACATGTTACTGCTTATATATGAGAATGGAGAGCAGAGACAATTTGATATGAAACCGTATCTGGATTTAGGGATTTTTCAGGAACTCAGAGACCCTATGATGTTTAAGACAGTCAAACCAAGTTTCGATTCGATTGAATGGGCAAATGAGGCAGATTTAGATCCTGAAATTTTATATAAAAATAGTACCAGGATTAACCCTTAGAAAAAACTGGGGGTAATACAAAATAATTTAATGGGGTTTCAACCGTAAGGGGACATGGAAGACTGCTTCTCCTCAGGTATAACCGGAAATTACAATCCCATGTTATATGATAATCTGTCCCGGGCAATCCGGTAGTTTAAAGGTGGCGCTACAAATGATATCAGGAAAATACAGAAAGATTTCTCATGGCAACCGCGTTTTCACGATCATATCATTCGTAACAGCATTTCATTGGAACGTATCCGCAATTATATCCGGAACAATCCTGCGGACTGGAGGGAGGCTGAATT
>DASQZP010000752.1:0-7772 GCA_035638655.1 Bacteroidales bacterium | reverse complement strand
TGACAGAGAAAACTTTCTTATCCAGTGGTACCTCAATAGCCAATCCACCTACCGGAGCAGGATCCTCCATTGTTAAAACAGGTTTATCACTCTCCCTGCTTAATTCAAACATCCGCTGTTTGGCTTTATCCAGTAGTTTTTTTGCTTTGATGTCATATTCTGACATGCTTACCAACGACTGGTAATCCTTAACTGCTGCCTTATAATTAGCTACCTGTTCCCAGGAGTACGCTCTTTTGTAATAGGCCATTGCATTTTTATTATCCAGCAACAGGGCTTTGTTAAAATCATTGATCGCATTCTGATGCTGGGTAAACTCCTGATAGTAGGTGCCCCGTAATAAATACAAACCGGCGTTGGCTGGTTCGATCAGGATGGCTTTGGACATGTCGTTGATGGCATTGGGATAATCCATTAATTTCTGATAAATATGACTTCTGGCTACATAACCATCTACATATTTATCATCCCGCTTAAAAAGTTTCTTGCTGATGTCCATGGCATCATCTGTATTGTTCATTTTAACATACAGATCAATAAGGGCCACATAGGCTTTAAGGTAATGCTTGTCCTTTGATATTGCCTTTTCATAGTCATACTGCGCAATATTGTTCTTGTTCAGCAACTCGTTGGCCAGTCCGTGATAATAATAATTTACCTCATTGGATTTCAGCATGAGTGCCTGTTCAGCGTCAGCAAGTGCTTCCTTGTATTTTTCAAGATCTATGAGTACACGAATCTTAACCTGTAACGCGGCAAGATTACCGCGTTTCAGTTCCAGCGATTTGTTAAGGGAAGTAAGGGCGTCATCATATTTGCCCATTTCATAGTATACCCTGCCTGCATCATAGAAAACATCAGTATTATCAGGCATAAATACGGAGGCTCGTTTAAAATCTTCTACCGCTTTAGCAAGATCTCCGGATTTTTCATAGGCATAGCCACGATCAACATAAGCATCAGCATATTCAGGATCAATACCAATGGCACGGGTATACTGGTCAATGGCATCACTATAGTTACCAGTGGACATAAATTCACCGGCAGCCTTGTAAAAATCTTTGGCTTTCTGACCATAGCCTGCCAATGGCAGGATCAGTAAACCCAAAAATACCAGTGAACATAATTTTTTTCTTTTCATAATGGGGCAGGTTTTAGGTCGGGTTTTTTTGATTTCAGCAGATTTATTGATTTATATGTGTATGTTTTTAGATGATCCGGAGCTGGATATATTTAAATTTATTATCATTTTTCATGAAACAAACAATATTCAAATTCTGTTATCACCAGTTTTTAAACTTTCCTTAGACAAAAATAAAAATTTATACAAAATATCTATGGATTTATTGATATTTGTGATAAAGGGAATGACGAAAAAGTAAAACCCGTTGCTTTATCTCCCTCTTAATGCAAGCCTGATGATCAACAGGCAACATCACATACATGTTATGTGCCGCTACTTACAGCATGTCTGTCAAACACAAAAAATAATTTATAACGTATATATTCTTAAAAAGTATGGGTAAGCTTTGTTTTTACAGGGTATTAGTGCTGATTTCGATAATAAAGAAGTGTGCTGTTACCCACAAGGGTTTTCTCAACCGGCAAACAGGAAAGTTCAGGAGAAGGAATCCCCTTCACAAAAAGCTCCTGACCAATGAAAACCCTGGCTTCATCCCATAAATCCTGATCTATAAATGACTGAAGCAATTGCCGTCCACCTTCTATTATCAATGAATTGACCTCTTGTTTGTACAGCATTTCAAGTATTTGAGACAGCACATTTTTATCAAAATCTATCTTACGGTATAAAAGATTATTGTGAACTTCTTCCTTTTTCTGGTTAAAAATAATCGTATCGGCCTGTTTATTAAACACTTTTAATGATAAAGGCAGACGCGATGATCGGTCGGGGATTACCCTTAGGGGATTTTTGCCTGACCATTGCCGGACAGTAAGTTCAGGATTGTCTTTTTCAACAGTATTGGTACCAGCCATAATGGCCATTTCTTCCGAACGCCATTTATGTACGAGTACCCTGCAAACATCATTGGTGATCCAGGTTGGTTCGGCAGGATTACCCGGTCCTCTTATCACATCTATAAAACCATCAAGTGTCTGGGCCCACTTCAGGATGATAAAGGGTCGCTTTTTTTCATGAAATGTATAAAACCGTTTATTAAGCTTGCGTGATTCTGCCTCCAGCACCCCACCGATAACATTGCACCCACCTTTTCTGAGCCGCTCCATACCCTTCCCTGCCACCTGCGGATTAGAATCCACTGAACCGATCACCACTCGTGGAATGCCCATCTCCAGGATCAGGTTGGAACAGGGGGGAGTTTTTCCTTGATGCGAACAGGGTTCCAGATTCACATATAACGTGGATTTTTTCAGCAAGGTTTTGTCTTCAACTGACTCAATTGCATTAACCTCAGCATGAGGCCCTCCGTAAATACGGTGATAACCTTCTCCTATGATCCGGTCCCCACATACGATTACAGAACCAACCATCGGATTGGGAGCAACATGCCCCATGCCATGCGCTGCGAGCTCAAGACACCGCCTCATAAACTTTTCATCCTTTTCAGTATTCTCCAGCATCGATGTTTTTTATACCTTTAAACCATGAATATGCAGCTAAAAACCATTTCTGATACTATATTGTTCATCCGCAATGAACTCAGCGGTTACTACCCGCCTGAGGAGATTAACAGCATGGCTATGATCATTCTGGAACATGTGTCTGGTCATGAAAGACCTTTTCTGCATGCCCATCCCCACACAAAAATACCTAATTCTGCTTATTTACAAATACAGGACATCGTTTTTCAGCTAAAAAGTCATCGACCGCTACAATATATTTTGGGTGAGACAGAGTTTTACGGACTTACAATCAGGGTCAATGAATCAGTACTTATTCCCCGTCCTGAAACGGAGGAACTGGCAGATCTCATCATCAGGGAAACAAAATATAAAACATGCTCCATCCTTGATATTGGCACAGGCAGTGGGTGTATTGCCATTGCACTGGCACATTTGCTCCCTGAATGTAGGGTGACAGGGGTGGATATATCAGAGAATGCGCTGGAGTTGGCCAGGCAAAATGCTTACAAAAACGGTGTTTCGGGGAATACTGTTTTTTTACAAGCTGACATTCTCAAGCAGTCTTCTTTCAAACAACAATTTGATATTATTGTCAGCAATCCTCCTTATGTGCGCGAATCGGAAAAATCAGCGATGCAACCCAATGTGCTGGATCATGAACCGGGTACTGCCTTGTTTGTCCCTGATGCCGATCCACTAATCTTTTACAGGGCCATTGCCAAAGGAGCAGAAAACTGGCTCAACCCTAATGGCAAAATATATCTGGAAATCAATGAAGCCCTTGGAAAAGAAACAGCTGACCTTTTCATTCAATATGGTTTTGCAAATTGTAAAATTGTCAAAGATATCAACGGAAGAAACCGGATGGTAACAGCTTCAAAGTAATAAAAAAGACCTTTTTATGGTAAACAACATTACAAAAGAAGAAGCCTTATCCAGGGCCATGCATTTATGCAGCAGACAGGAAAAGTGTTTGTCAGATGTACGAAAAAAGCTGCATGACTGGAAGCTGGACGAAAAGCACATACCGCTGGTGCTGAATAAGCTCGTGGAGGAAAAATTTATTGATGAACAACGCTTTGCCGGTTTTGCGGTAAAAGATAAGTTTCGATTGAACCAGTGGGGAAAAATAAAGATTGGCTATCACCTGCGGCAGAAACAATTACCGGAACAGATTATTCAGGAAGCACTTGCATCCATTGATGAGAGGGAATATGAAGAAATGCTCAAAGATTTACTGGTACGCAAGAAAAAATCGTTGAAAGAATCAGATCCATATAAACTGAAAGCCAAATTATTGCGTTTTGCTGCATCCAGGGGATTTGAACAATCGCTGGTATACGACCAGATTGACCAACTTCTTAAAGAAAAATAGGTACAAATTTTAGTACCTGAGTGTAACTCGGTAACCACTATGATTTCGCACATTCACAACCCTCCCTTCATCAAAAATCAGGTACTGTCCTTTGATTCCTTTCAGGATCCCTTTTAAAACGGGGTTTTTATCAAGGCCCATGCTCTTCACTTTCACTGGATATTCCTGAACCGGATAATTCAATTCCAGCATCTGGTCATCATCAATCAGGTAGTCTGCCAGTTCTTCGTCGAGCAGCTCCGGAATGCGGGCTTTCTCTTGTAGCAGGTCAACTCCTCCATCAATAGTATTGGTGAGCATGTTTCGCCAGTTGGTTTTATCAGCCATAAATTCTTTAAGAGCTACCTCAATCCTCCCTGCCAGATAGCGGTTAGGAGTCTTTGCGATTTTAACAGCCTGCACGGCACCCTGATCGATCCAGCGTGTGGGTACCTGTGTGGCACGTGTTACGCCTACCTTCAATCCGCTGGACAGAGCGAGGTACACATAATGATCAGTAAGACAATGAGATTTCGACCATTCCATATCCCTGGAAATACCAAGGTGGGCCTGGCACCTTTCGGGACGCAGCACACATTCGTCAGCTTCAGGAGCAGAACGGAAACAGGGGAAACAGAAGCCCTGTCCGTAACTTTTGGGAATGAGCCGTCCGCATTTAATGCAGTTGATCTGGTGTTCAAATTCAACACTTACAGGAGTGCCAATGAGGTCATTCATATTAATTTCTTTATTGTCGAGTATCAGGGTATAATCAACAACACCACTTTCAAAGTTGGTTTTCATTTTCAACAAGTTACCTGTATTTACCATCATTAATCAGTTTTGTTTAGAACAAATCTCCATGGTTTAGCTGCCCAGCATTCTCCGGCATAATCAACTCCGACGCGGGGTGTTTTTTGTATTTTCACAGACCCTTCGCCTTCGCCAATCCACAGATTAGTTGAATGAACAAGGTCTTCGCCATACAGCTCTTTTGAAATTCCCAGCGCCCTGGTAAGCTTACCAGGACCGTTAAAATCTGTAATCCCACGTATCAAAACAGCCTGCGGATGATTAACAGGACCAGTTACTACATTTAGCATCCAGTACATGCCATATATCAGGTACACATACACATGACCGCCTTCATGATACATGATCTCTGTACGTGGGGTACGTCCCTTGCTGGCATGACAGGCAAGGTCCTCTTCACCAAGATAAGCCTCAGTTTCAGTGATCAGGTATATTTTTACTGTTCCGTCCGGAAATCTTCGAGCAAGCGATTTGCCAATCAGTTCCCTGGCAACAGTAAGTGCATCCCTGGTATAAAAACTGCGACCGTATCTCATTTCTTCTTCCATTCTCTATAACAATTTATGCAGACGGGTTGTTTCCGCTAAGATATGCATTACCCTTAAAAAGGGAAAAGCATCAGCCCCCTGAAAGAGAAGATAAAAAATACAAATGAGAGTAATCCGTCGCTCCATATAAGCAAAGTTCTTCGGGCTGAAAGCCGGATGTAAACGAATGAAAATGCAATGCGCATGAAAAACTGAACCAGAAAAAACACAAATACAGGAATTCCATTGGGATTAAAGGCAGCTGCCACGTTGATCTGTCCCCTGACCATGGCAGAGAAGCTTCTGGATAGACCACAGGATGGACAGGGCTGACCGGTAATCGATTCATGTATGCAATGAACCGGAAAATCATTTGTTTGATAAGAAAAGATGCCGGAATACAGCATCATAAGCATGATTATTCCGGCAAAAAGAATATTTATAATGAGATAAGGATGTTCATGGAGATCACTCCTTCTCAACTTCTTCAAGAGCATCATCGTATTTTTTCTGTACTTCCTCAAAGCGCTGACGCTGTTCTTCCGTAAGCTTTGGTGCCACCTTTGCAAGCTTCGTGGCCAGCGACACGGCCTTCACAGATATTTTCGAATAGGCAGACATGGAAGAGATATCACCTTTTTTTGCTTTCTTTGCCAGTTTAATATATTCATTAACGAGTGAATCATACTGATTGAGCAACCGGTCGAAATCCTGATCGGATATTTCTTCTCCCCACTCAAACACAGCAGTATCTGAATCTTCAAGGTCTTTTAATGCCCCTTCAAGTTCCTTCCCAAGATCTTCCATCGAATCATCATTTTCAATCTTGAAATCATCACTCATATTTTCAATCTGGTCTTTCCAACGGTGACCTTCTTTGGCAACTGTTGCAAAGAAAATTCCCCAGACAGCTGCCACACTGGTGCCAACTATGGATACCACCAGTGCGGCTATGATCAGCCCTTTTGCGCCGTTTCCTTTATTGGCCTGGGATAAGCCTATGGCACTAAGCACGACAGCAATTGCACCGGGTATAAGCGCAGCGAGCCCCACACAAGGAATGAAGGCTATGATCAGGGCTATAATCCCCAGTACAAGACCGGCGATACCCAGACCCTGGCCGGCAGTAGTTTTTTGTTCTTCAATCATAATAAATTGTTTTTAGAGGTTGGAATTGGTTACATTGGTTTTATCAATAGTTTTTTTACAGGTATCGTCGATAATTCAGGTTTCAATAACATAAATACTGACCACTAATATAATAAAATATTTCTAAGATCTTCTTCCAGTGATTTTTCAGGTGATTCCACGATTCTTCCCAGCTCTTTACCATCCCGGTAAATGATAAACGTTGGCACTCTTTCTATATTCAATGTATCTACCTGTGTGGACGGCGCCATCTTATGAGTATCTACACAAATCATAGAAATATCACTTTCCGGCACACCAAGTGTATCCATTATTTTAAAAAACCGTGGTACTTCCCGCTGACTATCCGGACACCAGGTACCCAATACTATATTGACCTTTATCCCATTCAGCATATCATCTGAAATGGTAGCCAGTACCTCTTCGTTAACCTTGTACTCTTTATACCCTACTGAGTACCAGGCTGCATCTACGTCTTTCTCCAGTCCTTCCCTTGTACAGGGTCCTTGTAATATATCAATTCCGGCACCAGGATCGGCAACTTTCTTATTAACGTCCTGAGCAGTTGCCAGCAGAGTGGTCAAACCCACACACACCAATATAAAAACGACTTTCCTCATAACACTGATTTTAAGGTTTATGTTCCTGTAAATTTACTATTTGAAAATCATTAGAAAAACAGAATGGTGTTTTTATTTTTATGAAAATTTAATAAGGTCCGGAATAATTTCCGGACCTTATTCATCATTTAAATAAATTTTTACAACTATTCGGATGATTTCTAAATGAAATATTAAGAGTACTGAAAATCAATTTGTTTCGCCCCTTACCCTAAAGGGTGCAAATTGATTTTCTTCACACCCTTTAGGGTAAGGGGCAAATGAAGAAAATCAATAGCCTATTTAATTGATTATAAACATTTATTTTAACTAAATGAATATCAATCTTACTCTTCAAAGCTTTCAATCAGGATCTCCAGGATCTTGATGGCTGCTGCAGAAACAGGAGTCCCAGGTCCAAATATGCCCACTACTCCGGCTTTATAAAGATACTCATAGTCCTGTGCCGGGATAACCCCTCCTGCAATTACCATGATGTCTTCTCTGCCAAGTTTCTTCAACTCTTCAATAACCTGGGGAACAAGTGTTTTGTGACCGGCGGCCAGACTGGAAACACCGAGTATATGTACGTCATTTTCCACGGCCTGTCGGGCTGCTTCGGTGGGTGTCTGGAAGAGCGGACCAATATCCACGTCGAAACCAATATCGGCATAACCGGTGGCCACTACCTTGGCCCCACGGTCGTGTCCGTCCTGCCCCATT
>DASQZP010000751.1:0-4656 GCA_035638655.1 Bacteroidales bacterium | reverse complement strand
AATATTGCTTCTGCCAGTCAGCAAATGAGCAGCACCTCCCAGGAAATGTCACAGGGAGCAACCGAACAGGCCTCTTCAGCCGAGGAAGTTTCTTCTTCAATGGAAGAAATGGCCTCCAATATTCAGCAGAATACCGATAATTCACAGCAAACGGAAAAAATTGCCATGAAGGCAACTGATGGCATCAAAGAAGGGAGCAAATCAACAGAAATCTCAGTTAAATCGATGAAGGAAATCGCAGCCAAGATAACCATTATCAATGATATTGCCTTCCAAACCAATATTCTGGCACTGAATGCAGCTGTTGAAGCAGCCCGTGCGGGTGAACATGGCAAAGGATTTGCTGTTGTGGCTGCTGAAGTAAGAAAACTGGCCGAAAGAAGCAAGATTGCTGCTGACGAGATCGACAATCTTTCAAGAGACGGAGTGGCTATTTCAGAAAAAGCAGGCAATCAACTTGCTGAAATTGTTCCTGAAATTGAAAAAACGGCCCGGCTCGTTCAGGAGATTACAGCTGCCAGTATGGAACAAAACTCAGGCAGCGACCAGATTAACAGCGCCATTCAGCAACTGAACCAGGTTACCCAGCAAAATGCAGCAGCATCAGAAGAAATGGCTACCAGTTCTGAAGAACTTGCCAGCCAGGCTGAACAGCTTAAGGATATAATTGCTTATTTCAAAATTGATCATAAGACGGGCAGGACCTTTACTGCCGGAACTAAAACCACCGGACATACAAAAGCTAAAGTGGCCCACATTCATCAGGGTAATGATCCGGAAAAGAAGAACGGGAAGGGGAATGGTGCTGACCTGAAAATGTATTCATCAGATGAAAGGGATACAGACTTTGAAAAGTTCTGAGAGACACAGTCACTAATTCAAACTGTCAGACACCTGCAAAGAATTTAAAAATTGTCATGCTATCTAAAAAGGTGCAAAAAAACGCCAACAGACAGATAAGGTGTCTGACAGTTACAAATGTTTACGAATAAAATCAATGGCATTTAAAATACACCTGGCAGCTAAAAACCTGCCAGGTGTATTAATTAATAACATATCAGTTTTGTTAAAGCATTAATTTTTCAACAACATTTCTAAAGTACATCTTTGTGAATAAAGAAGAATACAGGGAGGTAAATGAGAAGGAACTAATTTACCCGGAAAGAAAGGAAACAGAAAACCACCCTTTAAGCAATAGATTATCCGGAAAAACCGGTCAGTTCCCACAATGCGTATGGATTATCGATCATTCAGGAGTTTTCAGATTAGCAGCAGGAATTTCCATAATTGATGGCCAGCGCATGGAAAAATTTATGGGCAAATCATTGCAGGAGATTAGAGATACCGGATACAATTTTTGTGTTCCGGAGAACATATTTACACGTGCCCAACGCGGAGAAGCCATTGAATATGAGACCAATCACAATAACAGAACATTTGCGGTAAAGCTGATACCGGTTAATCAGACCAATGCAAATTTAGAAGGGATTCTGGGACAGGCCCGGGATATCACTGAACAAAGAGACTATGAACAGGAACTTTTGAGACAAAATGAAACCATCCTGCAACAAAATAATGAACTTCAAGAAGTAAATGATATGCTTGCACAGAAAAACAGTGCGCTTAGCTTCTTTAACCAACGGATTATTGAGAGTGAAAATAAATTCAGGATGCTGTTTGATAACCTGAATGATGTTGTGACTATTCATGATTTGCAGGGTAATTTTCTGGAGGTAAATCCCGAAACATGCAAAAGATTCAAATACACCAAAGATCAGTTACTTAATATGAATGTTGCTGATGTTAACCCGGACTTTTCCCCGGCAAATTCTACAATGCAAAAAATTTTAGAAGAAAAAGAATTCATATTTGAAACAGAAAATTTTGATTCAGAGGGTAATTGCATTCCGACTGAAGTTAATTCCCGTTTGATCGCCTTCAGAAATCAGCCTGCCATGATCAGTGTTGCAAGGGATATTACAGAGCGCAAGAAAATTCGTGAAAACCTTATCCTCGCTAAGAAAAAGGCAGAAGAGGCTGACAGGCTCAAATCAGCTTTTCTGGCCAACATGTCCCATGAGATCCGTACTCCCCTGAATGCTATTGTAGGCTTCTCTGATCTGATGACAAGCCGGACAATCCCATTGGAACAACAGGATACATTTCTGAATCACATACGAAACAGCGGCTATCAGCTGCTGAATATTATCAATGACATCATCGACATTGCCAGAATTGAAGCGGGGCAATTACAGATCAACTATGAGGAAGTACCAACTGAAAATATGCTACAGGAACTTTACTCCCACTACCAGGGAGTACTGCGTAAGAAAAATTCGATCAAATTAAAACTGGAAATACCATCAGATCAAAAAATTGACAGTATTTTGTCCGACGGTACCCGTATTCGCCAGATATTTAACAACCTGCTGGGTAATGCCATCAAGTTCACAGATGAAGGTTTCATAACATTTGGTTATCGGATTATGGATAAGAATATGCATGACCAAAAAATTACCAGCACGACAAAGGACATCCGGTTTTTCGTAAAAGATACCGGCATTGGAATAAAGCAGGAAGACCTGGAAAAAGTTTTTGACCGTTTTAAGCAGGTTGAAGATGGATATACCCGGAACCATACCGGAACAGGGCTGGGGCTAACAATTTCCAGGAATCTTTCACGAATACTTGGAGGAGATATGTGGCTAGAATCGGAATACGGGAAGGGCACTACTTTTTATTTTACACTCCCTGCAAATATCTACGAAAGTAAAGACAAGCATAACCAATCAATAACTGTAAACGAAATGAATCCAAATCTATATGACTGGAAAAACAAAACAATACTTATTGCTGAAGATGAAGAAACAAATTTTCTTTATCTGGAAGAATTGCTGAGTGAATCAGAACCAGATATAATCAGAGCCTGCGATGGGGCTGAGGCAGTAGAGATTGCGCTTAATAACCCGGGAATTGATATTGTGCTAATGGATATAAAAATGCCGGTATTAAGTGGAATAGAAGCTGCAAAAAAAATCAGAACCATAAAAAAGCACCTTCCTATTATTGCCCAAACAGCCTATGCCATGTACGATGACAGAAAAAAATATCTCGAATCAGGTCTTTTTGATGAGTATGTATCAAAACCAATCAAAAAGGAGAAATTATTTCCTGTTATGCAGAAGTTTCTACAGGGCAAATAAATTAAATGACAGAAAACAGGTTGTTGCACTGATTAGCACGCTATACTCATTTTTTTATACAGTTTATTGCATTCAGAAAATGTTAAAAAACACTAACAAATTAGCATAAAAAAATATTTTACGGGTTGACCCGTTTATAATCCGTCATAATCTTTACCTTTGTTGTTCAAAAAAAGTATGATGAGATTATTGAAAACAACCTTTATCCTTTTCTTTATGCTTGCTTCGGCAGGCATTTCAGCCCAGGAAAATAATGCCCCTCAACTGTCGACCAGTGAGGATTCGCTGTATTACAGTATTGGTGTCACTTTTTCTGATCTTCTGCGCCAAAGCGGATTGAATGAAATTGACCCGGCCCTGGTAGTTCAGGGAATGGTAGACGGGCTCAAAGGAAACGAAAAAATAGATAAACAGGTAGCCAGCCTGTATATATCCTCGTATATGCTGGCAAAAAAGAAGGAAGAAGCAAAAGAGAATCTGGCTGAGAGTAAAAAATTTCTCGAAGAAAACAAAAATAAGCCTGGTGTATACACTACACAAAGCGGCCTGGAATATAAGATCCTGAAAGAAGGATCTGGTCAATTTCCTGTTGATACTTCCAAAGTAACAGTGAACTATACGGGTACTCTGCTTGATGGTACTGTATTTGACAGCTCATCAAGACGGTCACATCCTACTGTACTGGAAGTTAAGAGGGTTATCCCCGGCTGGCGTGAAGCATTGGAAATGATGCAGGCCGGGTCAAAATGGAAAATATGGATCCCACCATCACTGGGCTACGGAGAAAATGTTAAAAATGACAGTCCTATTGGTCCGAATATGGTGTTGGTATTTGAGATTGAATTAGTGAAAATTCAATAAATATTTTATTTTGCAAATTAAAAAAAGAATCTTTAAATTTTAAATCTTTAAAAAAACAAACATGAAAATCACAAAACTAGTATTACTGGCAGCATCAATGCTCGCAGTTGTATCCTGTAGCAGTCAGAACCGCGGTGGGAAAGCCAGTCTGGATAATGAAACAGATACAATAAGCTACTGTCTGGGAGTAAGTGTTGGCAATAACTTTAAACAAGGCGGACTTGATACAGTTGATCCTTATATCATGGCTGAAGCTATTACTGAAGTTTATGCTGATAAAGACACTAAATTTACAGTGACCCAGGCAAACCAGATCCTGCAGCAATATTTCAGCAAGTTGCAACAGAAAAAAGCTCAGAAAAACCTTGAAGAAGGGCTGTCATTCCTTGAACAAAACAAAACCAAAGACAGTATTCAAACCACTGAATCCGGTTTACAATACAAGATTATTGAAGAAGGTAATGGACCTGTTCCCCAGACCGGAGACAAGGTTAAGGTTGATTACACCGGATCACTGATTGACGGAACTGTTTTTGACAGTTCGGTTGAACGTGGCCAGCCTTTGGAAATTTCAGTTGACCGTGTGATCCCC
>DASQZP010000750.1:0-3265 GCA_035638655.1 Bacteroidales bacterium | reverse complement strand
CACATAATGGGTTAAGAATAAAATTTGATAGTTAGAAAAGGAGTATTGCACAAATGAGCCGCTCGTTAAAAACAATTTTTAGCTACGCAAGATTACCGAAAAAGGAATTAATAAGATTTAAAAACAAAGCTAGAGAATTAGGTATAGAAATTGTTGCGACAGCAGCTCACGATGGTGAACAAAAAAATGCCACGGAAGTAATTCCGAGTGGTATTCACCGGAAATGGGCAGAGTATAGTTCTCAAAAACACTGGACCGAAAAATTAAATAAAAAATTGTTTGATCAATTGATTGATCAATTAAATCCCGCTTTATTACCAATGGTGGAAAGGTATGGTCCCTTTAATGGGGGATCATTAGAAGCGGCGACAAGGTTAAATTATGATTTTAGTGTAGCACTTGAAATGATAGAAAAGACTTCACCTGATTTGGTTGTTTTTGCAAAAACACCGGAGTCAGGTTTAGAAATTTGTCTGTATTTACTTGCTAAACATTATGACATACCAACTTATTTTTCCTGTGAAGGAGGATTCCCTCATTCTAGAACAATAAAAACGAATTTATGGAATCCAACACTAGATGAATGCTGGACACCTAATGAAAAAACTATTCCCATTTGTAATTTAGATAAACCTGGTATACAGTTATCTAATTTGACAAAAAAGAATCTTGAGGAAATTAGAGATAGTGAATTAGTACGAATACCTGATTATATGGAAAATGAAGGATTACAGTTTAATAAGCACAATAAAAACCTGCAATTGGATATGGGTTATTCTATAAGGAATGCGATTTCATTAAATAAAAATATATTTTCAGGACCGGGTTTTAGAAAAAAGTTATTTGAGTATAGTGAAAGACTTTCTGTCTCGTTGGAAGAAATTAATTGGTCAAAATTTACGTTTTATTATCCTTTACATTATCAGCCCGAATTGACATCAATGCCATTAGGGAAAGAATACGTAAACCAAATAATGTCTATTAAAATAATCTCTGATAATCTTAAATCTAATGAACAAATAGTCGTGAAAGAACATCCTAGTATTTTTGCAAAAACAAGCAGAACGAATACTAATTACAGAACCACCTCTTTTTTTGATTGGTTAAATAAAATACCAAATGTTAAACTTGCTAGTGTCAACTCCAGTTCATTTTATATAATGATGCGGTCAAATGCGGTGATAACTATCAGGGGAACTGTAGGTATGGAAGCGATGATCAGACATATACCAGTACTAATTTTAGGAAGTGCATCATATCAAAATGGGCCTGGAGTAGTTAAAATAGGAAATGATTGTGATATCAACTTTTATTTGGATAAAATCAGACATTCAACGGAGTACAATGATTCGGAAGTTGATAAATTTTTAATAGCATTAGATGGATGCTCCTACCATCTTGCTGAATCACCATTTTCAACAGAAAATTATGAAGAAATAATCCAAACATTCTATATAACAACCCTACTTGAAGGTTTGCGTAAAGTATATTCTTGAAATAATATATAGATTAATAAAATACTTAAATACTAATTGTTAAATAAAAAATATTAATAAAAGTGAAATATGTTTTTTCAACGACTAGTCTTAAAAAAGCCACAAAAGTTTACTGTGAATAGCCACACAAAAATGATAATGGTGTGCAGTTATAGGACAAAATTCCTTTTTGACCAATCTCTTAGCGCCAGTTGTCTACAACTCCGTGAACAAACAGCGAACCACACTTTCGTATGATCAAGCAATCGATTTCCTCCTGAAACCTAAAATGGGCTAATCGTTTATAATAATAGACAACTACTATAATGCTAAAATATTTAAGATATATTAAGAACAGGTTTAAAAATACCCTGCTTACATTAAGAGGGGAGAGAAATAAAGTTGAATTATTTTATTGGAATACGGACTATGATAATAAAGATAATTTTGGTGATGTGCTTTCTAAAATAATAGTCAGAAAAGTTGCAGAAAAATTTAATATAACAAATTTTAATGATAAGTTTAATAAATTAGAGTTTTTTGCTGATTCTAAACAATTACTGCCAATTGGATCAATTTTGCACGCCGCTAAAGAAAATGCTATTGTTTGGGGTAGCGGTATTAATGGCAAGGTGAGAAAAACTATTCGTGTTAAAAATCTTGATGTAAGAATGGTTCGGGGACCATTAACCCGAATGGTTTTATTAGAGAATGGTATAAATTGTCCGAGTATATATGGAGATCCTGCTCTTTTAGTATCTGATTTTTTTAATTATAAACTAACTGGTAAAAAAAATGAATATATAATAATTCCGAATTTAAATGATTTAATATTTTATAAAGGTATTGATAATGTAATAAGCCCTTTAGATGATTGGGATATTATAATACAAGAAATTGCACAATCAAAATTAGTTGTTTCTTCGTCTTTACATGGTATAATAGTTGCTGAGTCATTTGGCGTTCCTGCTAGGCACGTCTTAAGTTATTTTGAGCCAGTGTTTAAATATATTGATTATTATAGAGGGACAGGAAGAAAAAAATATAAATTTGCCCAATCTATAGATGATGCTTTAAGAATGGGAGGTGAAATACTGCCGGATGTAGAGGAATTAAAAAAAAATATGTATGATACTTTCCCTATCGATATTTGGATGTAATTTTTATGACAGCAATAAAAACCTATCGACTCCAAAATAATAAAATCTGTCCATCAAATAATACTATATGAAAATTACGAAAGTTTAATCTACCCTAAAATCCCGGTCTATAAAGGCGAGAATGAAAGCATGTTCCAGTGTTTTATCGCATTGGAATTGTAGACTTTGACCATATAGGGCAGGAAATCCGCTCAAGTGGTATATAAAACGCAAAATCATGGAAACCCTTAGGAAGCAGACATTTCCGGTCCAATTCCCCTTTCTTTATAAGGACAATTTTTTGTCAGCAGCCGGGATAAATTAGGCGAATATTTAGCACTATGTCGAACTCAAAGGACGAGAAGACACTGGATAGTAGTGCTTGATCTTGAAGAAGTATGCAACTTGCAAGGGTGCCGGTTTCTATCATAACCCTCAATTATATTCTGTTTTAATCAATGAAAATTCTAATAGTATCAGATTCTGTGAACATTAAGTTTATTTCCCTGTTATTTCAGTTGAAGTTTTCACTAAAGAACCTTGGCAGAAATATTTCAGTTGACTTTGGATTAGACAAATTCTTTAAATGTAAAAAAATACGATATAATTCACTTGCATTGGCCCGAGGAATTACTTGGTTGGAGACATGTT
>DASQZP010000749.1:0-3767 GCA_035638655.1 Bacteroidales bacterium | reverse complement strand
CAGGCTTTGATGTTTACCGCTATCCCGGATCAGAGCATCAGTATACCATACGCCATACAATTGATAAACAGGATTATTATGTTGCCCATAAGGCCATCATACCAATACATCCAATGGGGTAAAAGTTGTGTTGCCAGGAGTAGAAGTTTCGAAGGACCTTGTATTTAAAACCGATGCAGGAAGCCCTGTCAACTACACCAATTCCGGCGCAACCGATGAAAACGGACATTCCATCCTCGAGCTGAAGGTGGATGGCATAAACGGCAGTGTACTGGCATACGATTCAGTTTTCTTTTCGGAAGACGATGAACATGCTGATACCACTCTGTTTATGTGCACGGGTGAGCTGGAGACACACAGCTATTCCGTAAAGACCAGGCACCTGGTATTGGTACCGGTGAATGGTGCCGATCAAATCAGTGGCAGCCCCCACTGGCGCGGACATCCACGTCCGTGCCTACCATGCCCACAAATTAAAGTCTAAAACAAAAAATAGTATTTGTATTTAAAAATTGGAAACAATGTCAGTTGAGTTACAATAAGAACATGAAAGCCACGGACAGCATGTCGGCGGCAGGTGGAGTTTATACCTTGTTATATGGGGGTGCCATCTTATCTTTCCATCTGGACGGTCATTTTTTAAAACAGTACTCAGGTTTTGAAATTATTCCTATTTCATTTATTTCATGAAAGTTCAGACGTTTTTGATTTTATTTTTTCAATGTTTTATACGAAACAGATATAACGTTTTTGAAACAATTTCTTTGCTTATACCGTAGTAATACCTGTAATTGGGAAATTTAAACAGCTAAAGTTTCACAGTTCGCTCAATTTATTGATAACTGTAAATTCAATAAATTTACATAAAGAATATGCTGCCGGGCAGAGACAGGTAATGCAAGAGGGTTGGGATAAATAAGTAGTCAGGCGAAGTTTTGAAATACATGGTGCTCTTTATAAAGAACACTTATTGATAGAATACGGGTCTCCGGTTCCCGCTTTAAACCGGACGAGAAAACTGAAAATCGTAAGAGTAGGTAATTATTTATTTAAATTTTTTAGAGATGAAATTTTACAGATTAATGCCCTTCCTGGCAATCTTGTCATTTGCGCTTGTTTTTACCTCATGTAAAAAAGACGAAGACAACGGACCTGCAAAGGACTCCGTTGAAGCACAAATCGTTGGTACATGGACTGGTAGTGAATATTATGAAGACGGTACATTGAGTCAGTTAAATGAATTATTTGGTCTAAGTTCAATGGAGTTTAAGGCTGATGGCACCGGTTCTTCAGTTTCATTTATGGGGACTCAGGCTATGAAATGGAGCTATGACAATTCAACCCAAAAATTAAAAATCATTACAGAAGAATTGGTTTTGGGTGAAGGCGTAACCCCGGAGGCAGATACCACAGAAAATATCGCAATTACAAAAATTGATGCATCGAATCTTTGGTTATCTTATGATGACGAAGGAACTGCATGCGAAGAAAAATATACAAAGTAATTTTTCTTAAAATTTTCTTGAATAAGCCCATAGTTGATCAGCAGAGCCGGTTCAGTTATGGGTTTTTTTATAATATTGTCAGAAAGAGAAGGGGATGGAGATATTTGCCTGGTGCATTATGACTTAATTCTGCTTGTGATGCAATCGAAGCAAATATTTAAAATTCATTACAGGAAAGTACCCTGGTAAATAGTTGCAAAAAGCATGGGAATGAGCGTAAAATTAAGTAACTTTGTACCATGTTGGTACACACAAAAATAAAACGCCATGTTAGTAATAAGTAGTAGAGAATTTAGGCAAAATCAAAAGAAGTATTTTGAAAAAGCCGATAAAGGAGAGCAAATCATTGTTCAGCGTGGAGCAGACAAATCTTATGCTTTAACTCCTGTTAATGAAGATGATATTTATTTTAATGCCGAAATGGTCAAGAAAATAAAGCTCAGTGCAGAACAAGCAAAAAATGGTGAAGTAAAAAGAATTACAAGCTCTGAAGAAATTAATGATTTACTTGGGATATGAGCTATGTTCTGGAATTTAGCAGAGTAGCTTTAGCCGATATTGAAAAGCACAAGAAAGCCGGCGATAAAGCCGTGCTTAAAAAGATAGCCAGGCTTCTTAATGAAATCAAAGAAAACCCTACTGAAGGAACCGGGCGGGTAGAGTTAATGAAATACGGTCTTTCCGGAAAGTTCTCTCGCAGAATAAACCACAAGCACCGCCTTGTTTACTCCATCGAAGAAGATATTGTAACAATTCATGTTTTAAGCCTTTGGGGGCATTACGGAGACAAATAACCCCACGCACATAATTGATTTTAAAAGTGTTCGTGAGATCGCTTCGCTTAGTTCTCCAAACGCACCGGTAACAGATAAACATTGCAGTTAAACCCAAAACAGCAGGTTAAAAACAAGCATTTCCAAGCTATTAAAAAGAGTAGAACCTTAGCTTTAATCAGCCTTGTACCTTTTTGAACCTGCCGGGTACTTCCAATCAACCTCTCTGCATGTTATTGCCCGTTTTAACAGCCCACCATCATTATCATAAGGTTAAATATTAATTTTTTTCATTTGAAATTTTTAGTTAATTGGATCTCTCTCAATTGAAATCTTCATTTGAGAGAGATGACCCTGGCAAGCCACTGCCTTAACAGAAAGAAAGTCTTTAAATGATGAAATAGAAGGTAGTTATTTGTTCCATAAAAAGCGATTAATCTGTGGCATGTCAAGAATAAAGAAAATGATAAACCGCTATGAACCACGATTAAATAACATGGCACAAATCAGAGCTTCGGCAATCACAAACTGGCTGCAACATTATAGTTTACGAGAAGTTCAATACATGGCCGGGCACCACCTTGTATCTGGCACAGATCGTTACAGAACCGACAATTGGAGGATTTACAAAAGGAGTTGGAGAAATATCATCCGTTAAAATAATATACTTTGAGATAGAAAATAGTTAACTTTGTAAAATGACACAAATGATGCAAGACATATTAAAATTAAGTGTTCCAGAACGAATATTACTGGTAGAAGCCATTTGGGACAGTATTGCAGAAAACGATGAAAAGCTTGAATTAACTGATGAAGTAAAAGAGCTTTTAGATAATCGAATAGAAGCACATAAAAATAATCCAGGTGAAGGTTCCAGTTGGGCTGATGTTAAAGTAAGAATTAAAAATCAGTTCTAATGTATAAACTTATCATCAAGCCATTTGCTGAAGAAGATGCAAAAGATGCAGCAAATTGGTATAATGAAAAAAGAGAAGGTTTAGGGAATGAATTTTTACTTGCTTTAGAAGCTACTTTAAATGCAATACAGCGAAATCCGAATCATTACCAAGGCGTTTATAAAGGACTGAAAAGAGCTTTAACTGTGCGTTTTCCTTATGGAATATTTTTTACAGTTGAAGAAGATTTCATATATATTTTGGCAATTGTTCACACGAGTAGAAGTCCAAAAATCTGGAAGAAAAGGAAATAACCCACACCCCAATACACCCCACAGCAAATAAAATCCAGCCATGCCGCAGAAAAAGCGGCATCCTCTCTGTCTTTTATTAGGTTACTCCTTATCGGTCGTGAGCTCCTTTCAGTCGGTTCCCCTACGCCTCCCGATAGCCATTGGTTTTAAAATAGAAGAATAATGAGTCGTAACTACAAATTTCATCATCCAGAAGGAGTTTTCTTTGTAAGCCTTGCAGTAGTATATTGACTGGATGTTTTTACCAGGAACGAATACAAGGATATCGTTCCCGATAGC
>DASQZP010000748.1:0-5346 GCA_035638655.1 Bacteroidales bacterium | reverse complement strand
TTATAGATACTTCCCTTTTAAGGCCATCCAGTTCTGTCTTAGTCATGAAAAAATTAATTTATTTAATAGTGAGATAATTATCAAATCAGTTACGGGCAATTTGCCAGACTTAGTTTTTGATTCTTTTAAATAGATAGATGGTAAAATCAAAAGGATTCCTGTCATCTTTACCATATTCATTCTGACGAACGATCTTCCACTGATCAAAATTAAGTTCAGGAAAAAATACATCCCCATCCATCTCAGTATCAATAATAGTAAGATAAATCTGATCTGTCATTTCAAGTGATTCCTGGTAAATTTCTCCGCCGCCGATTATAAAACATTCTGTTTCTCCGTTTTTTCTGGCCAGGTCGATGCCATCTTTAATGGAATGCACGACAATACATCCTTCTGCTTTATAATCTGCTTTAGAAGTAACTACAATATTGGTACGATTCGGGAGAGGTTTTTTCTCGGCTTCATAATTTTTACGTCCCATAATCACGTGATGACCTGTTGTTGTTTTTTTAAAAAAAGCCATATCAGCAGGTAACCTCCAGGGTAACCTGTTATCCTTCCCAATTACTCTGTTCCTCGTCATTGCCGCAATTTGTGATATGATCATGTGATTTGCCCGTATATTTTTTTATGAAACATTAACTGTCTTTATAACGGGCAAAGATAAAAATATTTCATATAATTAACCAATGCCTGATCATACAATTAAATAGTGTCTGTCCATAATGTCCGATACCTGTGTTATTGCAAAAATTTTAATTTCTCATATACATTAGTATATAGATTAAAATTTCTGCACGCTCCCGTTTAGAACGGAACAGGCTTTGTTCTCGAACATTTTGATCCGGATACTTGACTTTATTCGCAGACTCTAAATATAATTGATTGTAACATGCTTAAGAAATAATTCCTGCAATTTACGGGCAATCCTTTTTACTACGGTCCTTCGGATTTCCAATTCTACGGGAAGATTTGGATCCTGATGGGCAAGATTGATTGAAGTGCCCACCAAAAACCGAATCTCATCACTGTCTTTCAGTAATTTAAAAAACTGGTCGGCTGGACCTTTTCCAGGTACAAATGCCGGCGTGTATTCATCTAACATTCTGGATACCTTGCTCAGCGTGAGAATACCTTCGGTAACCAGTTCTGCCTCGGGCATAAAAGAAACGGGTGGTAATTCCGGATCATCAAATTCCTGTCCGTTGATTATTTCTATATCCAGTTCCCGGGCTAAGATATCTGCTGTTGTGGCACCAGCCACAATTTTCTTCCCTTCAAAATTTTTAAATACCTGAGCCATCTCTTTATCCCTGTCCAATTCCACCGGCGGACCGGTTACCACGAGCAGTTTACGGGGTTCCCTGAAATACAGTGAGGCACAGCTAATGTCATCTTTTGCAGAATATTGATCATTCTTGTGTGCAATGGTTACTACTTTCAGAGCCAGATCTCTGGCTGAAATCACAGTATTACTGGCAACCTGCCTTAAAAGGAATTCTTCCAGTCCGTCTCTTCCCCAGCCTGTGGGAAGTGCCTTACTGCCGGTACCCGACTGTGTAACACCATCTGTACAGAAAAGGATCCTGTCCTCCTTGCGTGCCGAAAAACTGCAGGTGTGTAATTTTTTACCGGCATTGCGCTCTGTTTCAAGTGTAATGTTTTTCCATTCCGGTTGATACAGCTTCTTCCCCCTGATGATGACCGCCTGCGGATTATCATATTCCAGAATGGTTATTTTCTCATCATTTTCAATATCAATAATGGTAAAAGTAGAATAACTCATTTCCCGTTCACTGCAAACCGGAAGTGTATTCATAATAATATCCGCAATCCGCTGTACTTCCTTATGTTCAAGGGTAAAATTCATCGACATAGTAGCTGTTAGTGTGGCAAGTATATTGGCTTTCACTCCATGTCCCATACCATCAGACAAAACAATAATCACCCTGTTTTCCTCTTCAATGCGACGGAATAGAAAGACATCCCCGCAAATCCTTTCACCATCATGATACTTCTGCTGACAATCTATTTCAATATGATAGTTTTGGTGCATCGATCAGGGCTTCTTATTATTCCGGTAGGTTTCAATAATTGACTGAAGCATTTTTTCTGTTTCTGAGGCACCTTCTCCCAGCAAAAAGCCAATTTTCTGCACCATTTCCAGGTTTCTGTCAATTACATCTGTAACCCTGTTGATCACCTCTTCTTTCTGTACTTCGGGAAGATACATATCGCGCACCACTGCCCCCACAATTTTATTCTGCCGGATGGTGAATACTGAAACATTCAGAAGACTTTCTCCATAATGGACATCACGGCTCAAAATATCCTCACTACTCGTAAGCACATGATTGAACAGGTTATAAATGGTAAAAGGAAGCAATGTCTTTACATCTGCTCCTGCTAATCCGGGCACAATTTCATTAATTTCCGCGGCTTCTGATCCAAGGATCTGAATGAATCGTTCATTGGATTGTAAGATTTTCAGATTCTTATCAACGATCACCACACCTGCTCTTAATTTTTGCAGCATGGTTTTATTGATCTCTGAGGCTTCCCTGGCTGTTTCTTTTTCAAGACGGGCTGTTTTCTCTGATTCCTGAAGTGCATCCTGCATGGAAGCCAGCTTTTCATTGGTCTTTTTGAGTGATTTAATATACTTCTGTTTGTTCTTCAAGGCATAAGTATTACACATCTCCGGCGTAGCAAGTCCCTGCCCGATGGCAACCGCAAACTCATGACATGATTCATACCCGCAGGCCGAACAGCCCAGCCGGTCATCCTGATCACCCCGGCCAATGGTTTTAAGTATCTCCAGAATGCGATCCGGAGCTGGCTCAGGCAGACGCTGATCATCAGCCTTAAATTCCCTGTTAAAATCTATATCGCCGTATTCTATCACCTTTTGTTCCCAATCATCCTTGTTAAAGTCAGCAAGCCGCTTGTTGGCATATTTAACCACGAGCGATCTCCTCAGAAACCTGTTTCCGCCCTGGAATGTACCCGGTCCCATGATGCAACCGTTACAATAAAACAGGTTAAAATGACTGCTGATATCTTCGATATATTTATCAAACTCCCTGAGTGCTTCGCCCACATCATTTCGACCGTCAGCAGTAATTACCCTTCCCTCCTGAAGTCCTTCATCCAGACTGGCGGCCTGAACAATCCCATTACTAATGGCGAATAAAGATCCCTTGAAGCCCACCGGTTCATCAAAATCCGAAAATTCCAGTGTACTTTCTGTAATGTTTTTCTCGCGGAACATTGCCCGCAACTCAGTAAAAGTGAGTACCGTGTCAATGCCAGCTTCTTCAAACAACCGGGCTTCATTTTTAGCTGCTACACATGGACCAATATATATGATCCTTATTTTCTCACCATATTTCTTCCTGATGACCCTGGCAGTAGCAACCATGGGTGAAATGATTGGTGCCAGGTTATTGATCAGGGAAGGATAGAATTTTTCTACATAGCTTACAACCACAGGACAATTGGCTGTAATGTAATATTTGCCCTTAAAATTTTTTAGCAGATTCTCATATTCCAGCGCAATTAAATCAGCTCCGAATGAAGCTTCTACAACGTATTCAAATCCCAGTTGCCGGATCATCTGTACAAACTTGCGATAATCCGTTATATCCGAAAATTCTCCGCTGATACTCGGACCTGTAATAGCTACTACTTTTTCCTCTCCTTCCAGAATTGAAAAAGCATCCTGTATATTTTGAGTGTAACTGATGGCCAGGGGAGCACACGCAGAAAGACAACTCCCGCAACCGATACACCGGCTGGTTAACAGTACAGGCACTTCCTCCTCCCGCTGAACCTGTAATGCCTTCACAGGACAAACCCGAACACAGGCATAACAGGTCCTGCATTTTTCTTCATCTATATGTATCAGCGGTTCCAATTATACTTTGCTTATTAATTCTTTGCTTATTAATTCTTTGCTTATTGATTCTTTTGCCTATTGATACTTTGCTTATTGATTCTTTATGTAAAGATAACAGCCTGCTACTTTTTCTTTTCAATCTGAATCAGATTTCACGACAGCTTTTCACTATTTATAGCAAATACATATTAAGCTTGTTATAAAGCATATTGGCATTAAAACATTATAAATCAAACTGTCATTACACAAAGATAGTTTTTTTCATCATAATTTATCGTTATTTTCCTAACAGTGTTTTTAAAATAACAATAAAATAAGTACATTTGTAATAGCCTGATAAAAAAGGTACAACTCGCTACATACCTGTTAATTATGAAACAATCAATAGATGATTTACTGGAAACATATAAAAATGTAAAAAGGGATTCCCTCATTCCAATTTTACAGCATATACAAGACACATACGGATATATATCAGAAGAAGCAATAGAGAAAACAAGCAGGCATTTGAACTTACCGGCGAGTAAAATATTCGGACTGGCCACATTTTACAGCCAGTTCAGGTTTACAACTCCGGCAACTTATCATTTACAGGTTTGTCATGGTACTACCTGCCACATGCATGGTGCCGGTGAGATATTGAAGGAAATCAGAAAAATACTCCATATATCAACCGGACAAACAACCCCTGACAACCAATTTAGTCTGGAAGAATTGCCCTGTCTGGGAGCCTGTGGTCAGGGCCCGGTTTTGCTGGTAAACAAAAAACCGTATCCGAAGATCAGCCGTGAAGCGGTAAACAAACTGATCACTGAATTAAAACAATCATAGTTTAATAATCCAACGTGCATGGAAACAACTGTACAACTCAATGTTCAGGAATTACTTACAGGCTATTTGCTCAAAGAAGATAATATTCCTTGCGATGATGCAACAAAAGAATTAATTGCTGGTCTGCGAAGGGATCACATCGCTAAACCTGTAATTTTCATAGGAAGTGGTAGTTGTGGTACTATCGCCGGTGCTGGTAAGGTGAAGGAAGCAGTTGAAAATTATCTTCATGAACGCGAAGTAAACGCGGACATTATTGAAACCGGATGCATGGGCATCTGCAGTAACGAACCGGTAATGGATATTCAGCTCCCCGGCAGAACACGTTTGTCTTTCAGCAAAGTAGATCCTGAAGAGGTTACTCCTATTCTCGATGATATATTCCATACGGTCCTGCCTCCTGCTACACTTGCCGGACAATATGCACATTCCATGCAAAGCCGTTGGCAACATGTTCCGTTCATGCAGGAATTGCCCTTCCTGAAGATCCAGCAACGTAATGTACTCGAAAACTGTGGTATTATTGATCCGGGCAGCATAGAAGAATATATAGCCCGGGGAGGTTACAAGGCATATATCAGGGCTATCAGATATTATAGTTTTGAAGAGGTCTGTAA
>DASQZP010000747.1:0-8523 GCA_035638655.1 Bacteroidales bacterium | reverse complement strand
GCAACAGCTACAGTTTCGATGATGGAAGAAGCAATACAACGATTTGGAAATAAATAATAAATCAGACGGGGGTCATCACTTTTTTCCGCCAATAATAAGTATAATACCAATAATTAGTACTACTGCACTGATAATTACGGGGGTCCAGTTTGCAGAGCTAACAGCCACATTGATACCCAACAAATTAAAATGTTCCGAATTATTCAATGCCTGTACTCCAAATATAACGGTTCCTACAATTCCAATTATCAGTAAGATAATTCCTGAAGTTTTCATACACTTTTTAATTTTTTAATGATTTCATTTAAGTAATGATATATACCGGTAAAAAATCAGGATTTGATGCAATTACCAATATTAATAACGATATCATTCTCTTAATGTTCACTTTTATAATTATTTACATTACAAAATAAGCCAATAATTTCTAAACATTTCGGGGTAAAGACTGTTACTAACAATAAAAAAAACTTAAACTAAAAACCCGAATAATATTATGAAATCAATGAAAACAGGAATTACAGGTATACTATTTTTAGGTCTGCTGTTTACAGGATGTAACAACCAGGGAAATAAAACCCCGAAAACATCTGATGAGACTGCCATTGAAGGCAATATGCCAATGGAAAAAACCATTGCTGAATATCCTACTGCAGAGGCCATTTTATCCCCTGCCAGCGGCAGTAGTGTGAATGGCAAAGTTACTTTTACCCAGGTGGGTGACAGTGTTATGATTGTGTTGGATGCAACAGGTTTAGCTCCCGGGAAACATGCCTTCCACCTGCATGAAAAAGGTGATTGCAGCGCTTCGGATGCTACATCAGCAGGAGGACACTGGAATCCAACCAACATGCCCCATGGTAAACGCGGGCAGGGACAGTTTCACAAAGGTGATATTGATAATATTGTCGCCGGTACTGACAGTACCTCTCATTTTGAGATGAAGGTAAGTGGCTGGACCATTGGCGGAAGTGATACTACCAATATACTCGGTAAAGCCGTTATTCTGCATGCCGGAGCAGATGATTTCACATCACAGCCCTCTGGTGCAGCCGGCGCAAGAGTTGCCTGCGGAGTTATTGAAAAGAAAGCTCAGTAACGGAAGAAATATCTGGATCAAAAAAAATTTTTTATAGTTAAATGGCAAGCATGCTAATCAGGTATGTTTGCCATTTTTTTTGATCAGTTTGTAATTCTACAGTGACACATTTAAAACAATTGTCAATATCAAGCCTATTTGCCCCTTACCCTGAAGGGAACGTGTTGATTTTTTTCGGCTTTCACCCTTTAGGATGGGGCAAGAAAAGGCAAAAAATCAAGTCTCAGTTTAATCTGAAAAAGAAAGAAATAGCTCGGCCGGTTTCAATCAACAAAAAAAATTTATAACTTGTATGTTCATAAATGAAAATAAATTAACCACTTAAGCCCAGTACACTATGAAAAGATTTATTACCCCGTTCAGTATTATCTTATTAGTTCTATTTTTTTCCGGATGCAATTCGAACAAACCAGCTTACAAAAATCCTGATCTCCCTGTGGACGAAAGGGTTGAGGATCTTGTATCAAAGATGACCCTCGAACAGAAAGTAAGTCAGATGGATTTCGCTTCACCGGCAATCGATTCCCTGGACATCCCTGCCTATAACTGGTGGAACGAAGCACTTCACGGAGTTGCCAGAAGCGGTTTGGCAACCGTTTTTCCGCAAGCCATTGGTTTGGCTGCCATGTGGGATACAGTGCAAATGTACAAGATAGCTACTATTATCTCTGATGAAGCCAGAGCAAAGTACAATCACTATCAAAAACTCAACAAAAGAGGAATTTACCAGGGACTTACATTTTGGTCTCCAAATATCAACATATTCAGAGATCCGCGCTGGGGACGAGGAATGGAAACTTATGGAGAGGATCCCTATCTGACAGGGATGACAGCGTTACAATTTATTAAAGGTATGCAGGGTGATAATCCACATTACTTTAAAACCATCGCAACATCCAAACATTTTGCTGTCCATAGTGGTCCGGAACCACTGAGACATTCATTTGATGCAGTAACAAGTGATTATGACCTTTGGGAGACCTATCTACCTGCATTTGAAATGACTGTGAAAAAAGGACATGTTCAGTCGGTTATGTGTGCATACAACAGTTTCCGGGGTAAACCATGCTGTGGAAATGATCCTTTGCTTCAGGAGATATTACGTAATGAATGGGGATTTGATGGTTATATCGTATCAGATTGCGGTGCCATCAGAGATTTTTTTGATGGACATAACGTAGTCAGCACGCCAGCTCAGGCTTCAGCCAAAGGTGTCCTGGCAGGAACCGACCTGAATTGCGGGAATGTTTATCCATCACTGGTAACAGCTGTAGATTCGGGATATGTAAATGAACAGGATATTGACATTTCTGTCAAAAGGCTGTTCAGGGCCAGGATGGAACTTGGGATGTTTGATCCACCGGGCAGCGTTCCTTATGATACCATTCCTTACAGTGTGCTTGATTCAAAAAGTCATCGTGAAGCAGCACTTGAAACGGCCAGAAAATCAATGGTTCTCCTTAAGAATGATAACGGACTTCTCCCCCTTTCAAAATCATTAAAAACAATTGCAGTAATTGGTCCAAACGCCGATAATGAAGAAGTTTTGCTCGGCAACTACAATGGTACCCCGGCCGCTCCGGTTACTCCATTAACCGGGATCAGAGAAAAATTACCCAATACAAAGGTTATTTATGCACTGGGTTGCGAGCATGCCGCCAACCTGCCAACGTTTGAAGTTATACCTGCCTCTAACCTGTTTACTTCTTCGGCAATGACTGAGAACGGATTAAAAGCCAGCTATTTTAACAACGCCGAACTGGAAGGAGATCCGATTCTGACCAGGATTGATCCCGGTATTGATTTCAACTGGTGGGAAGAAACACCTTTAGATTCCCTCGAAAATGATAATTTCAGTATCCGATGGACAGGAGTAGTTGTACCGGATAAAACCGGGAGATATGCTGTTGGCGGAGAAGGACTGAACAGTTTTAAAATCTACCTGAATGATTCTTTACTGACATCATTCAATAGTATTCACCATCCTGCCAAACGTTACAAATTTCTTGATCTCGAAGCCGGAAAACCTTATTCAATAAAGATTGAATATGCGGAAACCCACGGTGATGCAAGCATGCACTTGCTCTGGGCACCCCCGACCGGAGACCGGGAACAAAAAGCAATTGCAGCTGCAAAAGAGGCTGATGTTGTAGTTATGTTTATGGGCTTGTCTCCACGACTGGAAGGGGAAGAGATGAGAGTTGAAGTTAAGGGATTTTCCGGGGGCGACCGCCTTACTCTTGATCTGCCGGCAGTACAGCAGGAACTTATTAAGAAAGTATATGCACTCGGCAAACCAGTAGTGCTGGTTCTGCTCAACGGAAGTGCCTTGTCAATTAACTGGGAACAAGCTAATATCCCTGCTATACTCGAGGCTTGGTACCCAGGTCAGGCAGGTGGTACGGCTATTGCTGACGTGCTTTTTGGAGACTATAATCCTGCAGGAAGATTACCGGTTACATTTTACAAGTCGGTTGATCAGCTGCCCCCCTTTAAAGATTATAGTATGAAAAACAGAACGTACAGATATTTTGATGGTGAAGTACTCTATCCTTTCGGTTTCGGGAAGAGCTATACCACCTTTAGTTATGCCGCTCCTGAGGTGGAAAATGAAGTGATGCATTCCGGAGATTCCAATACAGTAACTGTTGAAGTTACCAATAATGGAAGCATGGATGGTGATGAAGTTGTTCAGCTTTATATCAGAGATGTTGATGGTCCTGCTTACAAGTCTATAAAAGATCTTCGGGGCTTCCGCCGCATTCATCTGAAAGCCGGAGAAACCCAAAAAGTAGCATTCAAAATAGATCCTGAAATGCTGACCTATTTTGATCCGGAAGCAGGTGAAAAGATGCCTGCTTATGGCGAATTCATGATCATGACAGGCTCATCATCTGCAGATGCAGACCTGAAAAGCACGATTATAACACTGAAAGAATAGATTAGTCCTGTATCAACAAATTAAAATTATACTCCCCCTGATTACTGAATAACCTGTTTTATGTAATTGAGGGGGAGTTTTTATATTCCACATTCCTTGCATCTCAATTCAGTGAAATGAGAAGTAATCTTTTAGTCTTTTACTACTTTTGAAACAAATTCCCCGTTTCTATCGGCCACCCGAATTAGATAAATACCTCTGTGATAACCAGTCAGGTTAATTTTTACCGAAGCAGAATCGGTTTGTAGTTTCTTAACCACCTCACCCGCTACATTGCTGATCTGAATTGTTCTTTTGATTCCCTTGTCACTGAAATTAATATTAAAAGATTCATCAAAAGGATTGGGTTGAACAGACATATAGCCAGTAGTTGAAGGAATTTCAATAACCTGTGAAGAAGCAAGCAGATAATGTTGAGGGTCGAAAACCACCGACGTAACATGTTTGCCGGGAAAAAGTTCACTAAACGATACTTTTGGGCTGTTTTGGTCATGTTTAATAAGCGCAGAGTCGCCATTACTAAACATTATTTTCAATTCAAAAGGAATCTTAAACAACGGCGTTTTGGTACTTGTTCCTGTCTCATAACTGTCGACGTATAGTGAATCATGAGAAGTTTTCCAGTACACTGAAAATACCGGATACCCTTCGCCATAGAACCACTGGTTAAAAAAAGGTTTTAAATCCAACCCTGTAACTTCTTCAGCGACTGCCCTGAAATCATCAGCTGTAGCGACACTGTCTCTGAATTTATTAAGGTAATTTCTGTAAATTGTGAAAAATTCCTGATCATTGTCAATAATATACCTCAACATATGCAACACTGACGCTCCTTTCTCATAGGTTAGGGTATAATCAAATATTCTGAAATCAGTAAGGTTGTCTGCAGGAACATAAAGACTGCCTTCTTTTGCCCTTTTAGCTGCTCCGTGAGTCTGAACCAGCCACTGCTGAGCACTGCTTTTTGATTTAATAAATTCCCGGGCAATATATTCACTGTATGAAGCAAACCCTTCATTAACCCATATATCCTGCCAGGTGGCACAGGTAACCAGATCGCCAAACCACTGATGCGATAATTCATGTGAGACCAGATCAAAATCAAAAGAAGCCAAAGTAGTCATGGTCTGATGCTCCATTCCTCCACCCATCGGGGCCAGACAATGGCCATATTTTTCTTTGTAAAATGGATAGATTCCATACAGTTTTGAAAACGCAACCAGCATCTTACCTGTATTGTCAATATTTTCTTTCATTGCGTCAAGTGCGCCGGGCCTGTTATAAATAAAATTTTGCACCAGTAATGAATCTTCAACGTCTGGTAATTTAACTTTGAAGCTATAATCCTGAAAATCTGACACAGTAGCGGATATCAGGTAAAAAGCGATGGGGTAGCGCGTCTTCCATTTATAGGTATGCAAACTGTCTGAGAGGGTATCCACAGCAGACAATACTCCATTTGAGCCGGCCATCAAACTCTTTGGCACAGTAATAAAAATATCAGCTGAATCTGCTTTATCTTTCAGATCTTCCTTACATGGAAACCAGTCTTTAGCTCCAAATGGTTCAGAAAGTGTCCATGTAACAGGTATATCCCATTTGTTATCGGTTCGGGATGAAATTCCGGAAAAGAAACCACCACCTGGCGGAATTCCCCCGTAAAACACGTTAACACTAAATTTATCCCCTTTCGGAGGAGGCGAAGGCAGGAATATGAAAACTGAATCCCGCTGATGAAGAAAGGTAGTTTTATGGTTGTTGAAAAAAACGGAATCAATCTTCATGTAATCACTCAGTTCTAAAACAACCTTCTTCAAAGCAGTTTTAACTGAATAGGCCTGAATAATTGTATTTCCCCTGACAGCAGTACTGGTATCATTTAAATTAATATTAAGATGATAAAAGGTAACATTATAACCGGAAGTATCTTGTTTTACTGAGGATTGGATTTTATTTGCAGAAATCATTCCTGAATTATCAGCAAATAACTCTTGTTTAGAAACACTCACCAGAACCAGAAAAAAAAATACTGCCCGGAAGAATGATGAATAATGCAGTTTTTTCAAAACCATTTTGTTAAGATTAAAGTATACTTTTTTCAAACATTTCTTAAGGCAAAAAGTTTCAAAGCAATTTCAGGCACCAATGTAACCAGAAAGCAAATTAATAACATTTTTTATCCAGGAGAAACACTGATAAGAATTTGCTTATTAATCATTTTGCATCTTTCACACAACGAAATCCCACAGTTCCGCTGCGATCAAATCCGGGAGATACCCTTAGCAACATTTGCCGGTTGTTGACAGGTTGCGGTCCCCCCGGCAGATACCACTTGCTGGTACCTGGTTCAAAGAAACTTCCACCCCTGATCATCAAAAAGTAATATGAACCATCGTCATACACATCATTGGTAAGTTGCCATACATTTCCCACCATGTCTTCAATACCAAACGGACTTGCTCCTTTAGGGAAAGCATCAACTGGTGTAGGTCGACCGAATCCGTTATTACATTTTGTAGCATGGAATTCATTCCCCCAGGGCCAGGTTCGGCCATCATTGCCCTGGGCCGCATACTGCCATTCCGCTTCAGTTGGCAATCGTTTACCAGCCCAGTGAGCATAGGCCCTGGCATCATCAATGGAAATCCAAATTACGGGATAATTTCCCTGTCCTCGCGGGTAGGTTCCATTTTCCCAGTTTTTCAGGAAATTTTGGCTGTTTTTGGGTCTGTATCCGGACTCCTCAAGAAATTTATAGAATTGCTGATTGGTAACCGGATACCTGTCCATAAAAAAACCTGACATTTTAAGCACCGCAGGCTGGGGTATTTCAGGATAAGGAATAATGGAAGATGGTGAAACAGCCGAGTAAATGAAGACTCCTCCTGGTACTTTTTCCATATCTTCTGGTGTTTTACTCACACGATCAGTTATTTCCTGTTTGGAAATCAACCTGGGCCAGGTATTTTTAAGATCAACAATTCTCTCGTCAATTAATTCATTTTTATTCATCAATTGAATAACAAGTTTGCCATGATAAGCGGGGAACTTTTCCGACAGAGACAATGCAATCTCTGATTGGGCCTTCAGCATTAGCGCTGTATCCTTATAATCAGGTTGCCCCTTCCAAATAAGTAATTTATCTCCTTTTCCGGTCTTAATAAAAAGAGAATCACCATTTATTGCCTGCTGTATAATTTCAGGAAAACAGGCAATAACTGACGCCTGTCCGGCCTGTCTTGTATTCAGCCATTTTCGGCTGAAAGGCGGGATTGAAACACTTACAAATGATTTACTTCCCCTTTTTACAGGAGAAATTTCATTATGGTCCCATATATTAACAAAATGCCATCCTTTTCGACGGTATATTTCAAAAAGGTCACCGTAATATCCTTTCGGATTCAGACTTAATACTGTATAAATAGTTTTCTGGTTACTGTTCCATTGATTTACCCATATGCTGTCTACTTGTGTCTCAACTAAAGGCATGTAATCACTACTTGAAAAGCATGAATTATTTTCCCTCAGGATCCTTAGAGTTTGTCCCAGGTAACTGTATTCTCTTTTGTCAAAAGCAGGGAACACAGGTTGAAAGGTTCTTATTTCAATACCATAACCATTGAAGAGTGAAACGGCAACTTCTCTGTGGAGTGAACCCTGTGACAGCCCGCATGAACGGAATATTGACAGGTCAGGCCGGATGAATTTATATAAATTTAAAGGTGCCTGCAAAAATATTGAATCACTTATTCTTCCGGTAAGGGAATATTGCATTTCAGGAGGAGTTGGCATTTCTGCATTATAAATTACAACTCCATTTTTCACACTATCAGAAACTCTCTGCAACCATTTAGTGTTTTCAACAGTTTTATCAAGCAATACACCGTCAGCGTCAACTGCCTTTACAATAGACGTCAGGGCCCTGACAGAATCACTGTGGTCTGTTTTATTGTCCCACGGGGTATAAGTAATAAAGAATCTCGTCCCGTTATTTCTGGCATAATTGGAAAGCTCCCTGAGTTTATCCAGTCCCCAGGGTAAATCGGCATATAATTCCCATTGATTGCGCTTATCAAGCCCTAATCTGGGCCATGTTGGCCAGAGATCATAGATATCGTATCCTCCAAAATTATCCTTACCCTTTTCAAGAAAGTCATAAATATTATATTTTTCCTTTTGCAGATCATAAAATGAATGATCCCAGGCAAATTGCAAGGTGGATAAATAACAACTTTTAATCCATGCAAGATCTTCACGGTCATATAAAGAACTATCAAACTGCCTGACACTATATACCATACGATCTCTGAAGATATGCTTCAATCCTGCCTGCCAGTTATCACCGGTAACTATTTCAAACCAGGTGTTAAATGTAACAGATGATCCGGGTGGTAAAAGGATTGATCCTGGTGTAAGCATAGCTCCTTCCGATCTATCATAGCGGGAATAAGCAGTAATCCACAAATTCTTTTCTAAAGGAAAG
>DASQZP010000746.1:0-2089 GCA_035638655.1 Bacteroidales bacterium | reverse complement strand
GTTTTGAGGCGCACATACTACTTCACCAACCAAATAAAAAATAACTCTTTCTCCATCACTCATTTCTGAAGCATTGTAACTATTTGCTTCTTGTCCGGTTGGATAGGTAAAGATTGTTCCAGCTTTTATTTTAAGTTTTCTATGCGGAAGTACCTTCTCCCAAATTTCTTTTACTTTATCAATATTTGTCTTAGGTGAGAGAATTTTTTTTTCTTTTGAATCCGTCAGTGTTTCATATTCTTCTGTATGCAATAGAACAAGAAGTTTTTCAAAGTCATTTAATAGAAACGTACTTAAGTTATCACCCCACCTATTTCTTTTTTTAAAATCCCAGTTTTGATTCACCTGTTGATTTGAATGATTTGAACCTATAAAGAATTCTGTCTTTGCAACATCTAAAGATTTTGGTCGGATTAACTCAGGGATTGATAATGATTTCTGGGCAGATATTCTGTGAGTTATGAGATGATTATCTTCTTCTATTTTAGCTCCCAATCTGGTTTTTCCAGAACCATTTGCTCCAATAACAACAAGTTGTTTAAAATCTATTTCTGGATTTGAATTTGGTGTTCCTTTTTTAGTTGGTAAGCTTAGTTTCATGTCTTTATCGTTGTTTTAAATGCCACAACCGGGTAGCTTACGCCCCCTAAGAACCGTACGTGCAAGTTAATGCTTAAAAAGCATGAGTTACACTTCCTTTCGGTTCCCGGCATACAGTTCAGGCACTTTAAAGGCTTTCCGGCGAAGGATTACCCGGCTGTAATCATTTGTATTGGTTAACAATACTTACAAATGTAGTGGATTATGAATTGACATTCATAACTTTTAAATGGAATTCATGAACTCACCACCTGTCGGTGGTTCGGTTGCCTACATTTCTTAGCAATGTCTTCTCTCCATTTTGTTCTTTGAAAGAAATATTTGTCATATTCCTGCAGGTATGGACTTGCTTTACTTTTAACCTTGACATGATAGATTACAGGCACTTTGGCGATTTTATAGAGACAATATATTTTCGTCCCCTTTTCCGTAGTGTGTTTGTCTGGCCTTTACTCATGAATTTATACCTGTTTTGTTGTCTATACTAAAAAAACGGCTCTAAAGCCCTTTCTTTATCATTGCAGCCTGGTTCATCCAGCATTTTATCCCTTCAATTTTTTAATCCAATACTCCTAAAAAACCGTCGATAAGTGCATAGCGCTGATTGAGCTGTGGGTTTCGTTCAACCGGGAACCGAGGACGAAGGACGAGCTCAGCTAAGCTAATAATCGCCGGGTCTTACAGACCACTCATATTCCTGTGTATTAGTGGCCTAGTTTTCTACTTTGTTTGAACTCCTTCTAATTCTATCAGCCTTCTTAATAGTTCGTCGGCCGTTATCGCAAATGTTAATTCTGATTTCACATTTATAATAGATGCCAATTGGAGTGAATCAAGTGTTCTTAAGCCCTTTAATCCATATTTATCAATTAATTCTCTCGCCGACAGAACTAAATCAGAATCCAAATCGATAAATGAATAGTTATCATAATCATTATTAAATGAAGCAATTATATTTGTGGCTTCTGTATCAGTTAAATCCTTTGTCCGTACCTTTTTCCAGATGGCTGAAACAAACTCAACCTTCGCTAAATCAGAAAGAAATATTTCAGTAATCGTGTTCGTCTCAAATATTTTATCAAGATAATCCGTACCTGTCTCAAAATGATAGAGTTTTATTAATGAAGATGTATCAAGGAAAATTTTCATATCTCTTCTTTTCTATCCTCAATTACACTATCAGACAATGAACCCTTATATCTTTTTGAATCCTCTCTCGACTTTAAAAATGAAAAATCCTTTGTCGTAAGACGTTTAGAATCATCTTGTGTCTCATCATCAAGAAAAGTAACAATAACTTTCATAGACCGTTTTGCTTTTATCCTTCTATCAAGACGGACTATACCATTCTCGTATATTCCTTTTACAGCAATCATAGTAATTATTTTTCCCGAAGATAATGAAATATCAACAAAGTTGCAAAATGCCCCCACTATGACGCCACCGGGTAGCTTACGCCCCCTAAGAACCGTACGTGCAGGTTTATGCT
>DASQZP010000745.1:0-4918 GCA_035638655.1 Bacteroidales bacterium | reverse complement strand
ACAAATGTGTTATTGTTTGTTCGCTCGATCCGCCAGATCTCGCACTTCCGGCCCGTGTAATCTCCCAGTGCCAGCGGAGCACCACTACCTGTGGCACAATCACCAACCATGACAACTCTGTTTGCAGAATGAGCTATAATCTTGTAGTAACCGGTTCCAAGTTGCACCAGATCCCACTGCTGACAATTCTTTTTATTATAACTACTCTGTACAACAGATGTACCAGCACCAGCGAGACACTGGTCAGTTGCCCAGACATGATTACTGTTGTTATTTACGATGGTATATGTTCCCTCGTCAAGCCAGTTATTGGTTATTACCGGCCAGCCTTTATTATCCCACTCCATAGTTCCGATAGCCAGTGTAGGTCTGCCTGATGCCTCTCCGTCATAATAATGATAAGAGGTATATTCTACACCATCTTCCACATAATACCCCAGACAACCGGGACCGATAAAGTTGTTCTGACTGGCAAGAATTGTAGTTCCTCCTCCTGCATTCAGGTCATTTCCATATTTATCCAGAAAGGGGCCTATTGGATTTTCTGAACGCCCAACCTGGATATGATAGGTGCTGTTCACTCCCTGGCAGCAGGAGCCCCGGTTAATAAACAGATAATAATAATTGCCGTGAAGAATGACATAAGAAGCCTCACAATTGCCGCTGGCAACCGCATACAATTTTGAGGAAAGCGGTTTACCTTTTTGTGAATCCAGTTCTGTGAACCTTATTCCACCAAAATAAGACCCGAATGATAACCATAACTTTCCATCTTTATCAGTGAACAGGGCCGGATCAATGCAATTTGCCGCACTATTATTATTAGAAAATACAACCATACCCAGATCTTTCCATTCGTAATCGGGCGAAGATGGATTAAGTGATTTTGTTGTTGCCAGTCCGATACAGGAATTTTTTGACCCCCAGGAGGAACAAGCATAGTATAGATAATACAAGCCATTCATATACACACACTCAGGAGCCCAGAAATGCCCCTGAAAATCAGGAACATACTCTTTTATCCAGGAAGGGAAAGTTCCTGCAGGAAAAGGGGTCTTACCTGCTGTCCATTTTATAAGATCTTTTGAATACATTGAATATATGCCATTCCCCGTAGTAAAAATCCAGTAGGTATCACCGTCTTTTACAATAGTTGAAGGATCATGTGCACCTGTGTGATTTTGTAATGCCAGCACACTTTGAGAAAAAACAAGGAAAATAAATGACAAAGTGATAATATTGAATAGTCTATATAAGTCTTTACGTTTGTTTCTTTCCATAATAAACGAAATTTTATGCCTGTGCAATTAATTAAATGCCCTGTGTAATTATTAAACACAGGGCATAAAGGTTACTCCTAACAGGTTATTTGATGGTTTTATCAAGTACCGGCCAGCCTTCTTCGTCCCATTCCACCAGCTTTATCAATAATTTTGGTTTACCCTCATCCTGATTATCATAGGCGTGTGCAATAAAATAATCTTTATCCCCAAAAGTATAAATTGCATTATGTCCTATTCCTGCAAATTTTTCATTTCCTTCAATTACAAGGCTGCCTCCGCCATATCGCATATCTTTACCTTCTTTATCCAGAAAAGGACCTGTAATCTTGTCAGATCTGCCAACAACAACTTTGTAATTGCTTTTAAGTCCCCGGCAACAATAATCCCAGGAAACAAACAGAAAGTATTTGCCATTCTTTTTAAAAATGAAGGGAGCCTCGATGGCTGCGTCACCGGGATCAGTATCCGGAAGTTCGTAACTCCTTTCCCTTGATGCAATTGTGTACCATGTTTCAGGTTCTGCTACCACGGATAAATTATCAGAGAGTTTAACCAGTTTGATTCCGTTCCAGAATGAACCAAAAGTGAGCCAGGGGGTACTGTTTTCATCCAGAGCAAGATTTGGATCAATGGCATTCCACATATCCCGGCCGGGTACCGACTGAATAACTTTTCCGTGATCAGTCCATTTAAAGGCAGGATTCTCAGGATCAAGAGATTTATTGGTTGCTAAACCTATACAGGAAGTATTTTTCGCAAAGGCCGATACTGAATAGTACAAATAATACTGTCCGTTGTGATAGGAAATATCCGGAGCCCAGATATGGCCTTTAAAACCAGGAACAGCATCTAAGGCCCAGGCAGGCGGAGCACTGAAAACAGGTTTCAAGCGTTCCCAGTGAACCATGTCTTCGGAGCGCATAGCAGAAATGCCCCATCCTGTACAAAAAAGATAATAAGTACTGTCCGCTTTAATCATTACCGGATCATGTACCATAATATCAGCAGTTTGAGCAAAAAGTTTAACAGGAGTGTAAAGCTGCAAAAGAAAAAGTAGTGTTAAAGCCCATCTCAGGTACAACATTCTCCTTTTAAGTTGTTGTTGATCTGTGTTCATACAGTTAGTTATTGAGTTTCTATAATATTACAATTAAATAGTTAGTGCCTTAATAGAGTGTCTATTCTGTCGTTTATTTAAATTATTTCGATGCTGAAACTATTAAATTTTCAGTTTATGCAGGGAAAGCAGTGCAATAAGCTATTCATAAACTGTATTTTAACAGAATAAAGATTATTGTACTCCCTGTGAATTTAAAAGTAAGTGTAAGATTTTTATTTCAGGGGGACTATTTTGTATGATGAGAGGACACATGTTTACATATGGCAGTGATATACCAAAGAAAAAGAGTCTGCAAAATTGTTATATTGCCAAATTTCAAATCTCAGAAGAGCGTAATTGTAATTTAGGTCATGTGCCATTTTTACACTTTTCATTAACATTTGTCCACCAAAAATATCCATCAGTCCACTATGTTAAGATTTGTTAAAATTAATTTTATACTGATTTTAAACTTTGACATGACGACAGCTATGGGAAACATCAAATTCACGAAAACAAAACGGAAATGAGAAGGTACAAAACATCATAATTATCTGATACCAAAGCTAACTACACCAGAACTCTGTATGATTCAAATTAATTAAGTCTAACTAATTCTACTTTAAAATGAGAAAATTTACGCTAATGTTCTTATCAGGACCATTTTCCGGGCCCGTATCGTATGCTGAGCTGAACGAACATGGTCAACAGATTGGCTACGATGCCCAGAAAGGACCTCCGAAAATAAAAAATATTGATTTGGCATATTTGATGGGTGCAGATCCAACCATAGCAAGTAATACAACAAGTAACTATTTCATCTCATCCATGCAAGTGGGTAAAGGCAGTGCAGATAAACTGTCAGATGAAGTTGAATACAGGACACTGCCTATATCATTAAACTAAATCAAATATTGGTTAAAAATCTATCTACCCATTATAACTGTAAAAAAATGAAATCAATCAAATTTAATTTTATGAAAACAACTAAACTAATGAGGTGCGCTTTGGGCGCAGTAGTTTTGGCAGCATTTGGCTTAGTTGGGTGCGAATCGCCGGATTTTTACAACATTGACGCACCCGCTGACTTGCAGCACAAAATCGACTCCATTGAAGCTGCCAAACCAAATACAGGTGACACGACTTTCCTCACCTACGAAAAAACAATAATCGGAGCTGAAGATAACAGTACCGCCTGGAACGGGGCGCATTCCGATTATTTTAAAATTCCTGCAAACAAGCTATTGGTTTTGGAGTTTATCAACTACGGCACCGAAGCTGACAACTGGAACAACTGGAATCTTGCAGTGGATGTTGTACGAGAAAACAATGCAGACTATACCCCGGAAAACGGCTCGGTGGGATACTTTACTCTTCGTGCGGATGGTTACGGCTGGGGCAATAGTGATTTTGACCTGGGCATGATTTCCCTGGATTATCCCGACATCAACGGAAATGGTGATATCTGGGATGATTTCCGCGCTACCATGGATGGTGCCTATGTTACTATCGAAATTGATCACTCTGTTACCGGTAATGCATTTGTAACAGCCACTGCCGTTGGAACAGATGGTGCAACGCTAATCGAAACATATCAACAACCGGTTCCTGCCACTGAGGATATCGTGGCTTTCCTTGTCACGGACCACAGTCATTTCGAAATGAAAAGAGCATACCTTCTCCCTTCTAAAGTAACTGTTGTAGACGATGTCAACCCGTTTTCAATCGCAATTACAGGAACTCCTTCAATGGTTGAGCTTGGCAATGAAAACTTCTGGGGTAATGCAACGGCTACTGTTACTTTCGCTGACGGATCATCCACTCAGGTTGATTCTACAGATTTATCATTCACCGTGATGCCTGATATGACTACTGTAGGAGAAAAGACTGTTATTGTAGCTTACAGCAAGTCTAAGCAAGGCAATTACGCCAAGGCTGTATCAACCTTTTACACGCTGGAGGTTGTTAACGCTGTAACAAGTCTGGAGGTTACTACTATGCCAAATGTAACTACATATACTTTCCCCGGACCAGCAGCTCCAAAATTTGATCCAACAGGTATGGTTGTAACAGCTACGTATTCTGATGGTACAACAGGTGTAATAAAAAATGAGAATCTTCATTTTGAAATCCCAGGAGCAAATGGTGCACAAAATGCTGTAGTTTCATATGTTGGCGCTACCAGTACGGTAACAACAACAGTCCCGATAACTAATGTAATGGGAGGAACAAATCAAGTAGGCGCCACTGACTTATCGTCTGGATTTTGGACAGCATTCTCTCATGATTATAATGTTGCTTCTGGTTCAACTAAGACATTTAAAATGGACCTATACTCAAGTGGAGCTAATAACTGGAATTCTCCTGTAGTAATTCTTCGTAAAGCTGACTCGACTGAATATGCAGTATTTCGTATGGACAACTTTGGGTGGGGCGACAGTTATAGCGCAGCAACTGCTACAAATGACTGGAATTTCGATGTATTCGCAGCGAACTTAAATGGATCTTACATAGAGATTACAGTAACAAATGTAGG
>DASQZP010000744.1:0-2672 GCA_035638655.1 Bacteroidales bacterium | reverse complement strand
AACTTAGGACTGAATTGTGATATGGTATTACGATATCTCAGAAATTCCAGGTGATTGATATTAGGACGTTATTGCAGGTATCACAGGTCTGTCCGACATTTAAATATCGAAAATTGCTTAAGGATTAAAACAGGTTTGATTCGTGCGATCTCCATTACATTTTACAACCCGCCTCTTTTCTATTTTTTGATCATATAACAAATGGTTACTTAAAGATAGCTAACGGCAAAACACAGCCCTTGGAGCACTGATTTCGAACCAAGACCTTAAAAAAATATCGGGCTTTAATTATTTGCCCTATAAGGCAGTAATCGTAACCGTGATTAGAGTTTACAACCGAGCTCTCTTTTAATATATTTTTCAAATCAACTCACTGGTGCCGGTATCTGATTCATTAGCCTATGCTCTCTGTATCCGGATTCCAGAATAAAGCATTATATATAAAAGTTATATTCCGGGAGGTTAGCATGCCGGTCTACGCAGAAAAAGTTCTTAAAGAAACTATTGCACGTATAACAGGATTGAAGAAAGGTTGTCCCCCTCTTGGCAGCATAAAAGTAGAAAACGGAGAATCAGAAACACAGAATATCATAGCCGATTTTTTTAAGAATGTAATTGGTCAGAGTTCAGTTTTGAAAGACGCACGGCTCATCAAGTTATACAAGCAGCTAAAGAATGATTTTATTCGGTTTTATACCAAAAACCATAATAGGTTGTTTCTGGAGGAACGCTGGAAAATACTAACAGGTTTGGATGATGACAATCTGTGCGCTAAGGCCGTCACGGAAATTTGGGCGCCGGAAGTGAGTATAGAGGATGAAGATATTCTTCCTAAATGGAAATTATCTAAAGTTTCTCCAAATAAAAAACCTTACAAGCCGGAGGAAGTGGTTTTACAGGTAAACGGTTTATATTCATTGCCTGATAGTATACCGGAATTTTTTCACAAGGATATCAGAGATGAATGGAACCGAGTGGTAGATATTCCTGATGATATTGTATTCGATTATGACCATCCAGTACCATTATTCAGCCCGGACAAGTGCCATGAACTAATTTCATGTTTAAATGAGTTGGATGAAGAAATTGGCTTCGAAAAAACTCAAGGAGTATTCCGTGCTGATTACAAAGTGCCTGTCGTTCTGTCGATTTCTGTCACCCATCCCCGCATTGATCGCTTATGCAGCATGTGGCTGAGAAATATCATGGAAGAAAAACACTACAAAAATATTCGAATTCATTATCTCTCTGATGAAACAACAGACAACATCAAAAAAGCACTTAACTTTTATCCTCGGAGAAAGGCGGTTTTCTCAGTCTCCGGAAAATATGCCAATCACTTTAATACACTTAAATATTTTCAGCTTATTCTGGAAAAAACTCACGGTATACGTGCTGGATTTAAAATTGACGCTGATGAGGGAATCAGGTCCAGAGATCTTCAAACCGCAACAGGTAAAACATGGTTTCAAACCATGTGCCATGAATACTGGGGCGGGACAGCAGAAGATGCCCGGGGAATGCCGGTTTATCTTGGTGTCAATGCGGGAGAGTATATCAATGAAAGGGATATAAAAACATTCGGATATGAAAATAGCCTTCGTAAACCAGACGTTAAATTTGACGGCAATTTTATCGGGGCTGATATATTCTTTAACAAGGGAATCGCGCACGCACGCGCAACCGCACTGTATAACCAAGCTGCAGGCAGACTTGATGATTTTATTTCCCATCCCGTAGTCAAGGGCGGTGGCTACGGTATTGATAATTATTCATTAAGAAAATATGTACCTTTTACATTTTCTGAAGTCGGACGTGCGGAAGATCAGCAATTTTATCTTTCAGGCTTAGCAAAGGGGTTAAACGGAATTTTTACTCCAGATTTGCGAATTGCACACTATAAACAAAGCCTGGCCAGGTCGGAAAGTGCGACGGAAGCCACGCGTTTTCTCGGAGACATGTTCCGTCTTGTTATATTCCAGGAAATCGTCGGGTTTTTGGGCGTGAAAGATTTAATAGATCCAATGCCGGGTATTTTTGCAGGAGAGCTTGCCAGAATTCAAGCCTTCTTCAGCATACTGTATAGAAGTTATTCATATTGTTCAAAAGGTGAAACATCTACCGGTGATCTACTGTTTGAACGGGGTCTGAAGGAACTGCAAGGTTTGATAGATGATGTCGAGTCTGGCCGTATCAGACAACAGTGGGAAATCGAACAGAGCGATTTTGAAGCTCTTATCGATGCAATTGACACATGCAACAGGAATGAACTTGTTTCAGCTGTTTTAACAATGGAAATAAAATAGGTCGATTATGTGTTGATAAAAGGTATTGACTGAGTGCCTGAACCTTCAATTCACGAAAAGTGAAGGTTTATAACCGAAATCATAAAAATACAGATAACTTCTGGCTATAAACTATTTAGCGGGCATTGTTATATCTATAAAAGATATTTGGCTGAAATCCCTGCTATTACCGAAACCATCGTTTAGTGACACGGTATTAAAGTATCACAGAAAAAGAATGTGTTTGATATCTGTAGATCATTGCAGATATCGCAGATCCAACTGCTTGCTATGTATGTTGGAGATACCCGTAACACAGTGGAGTTCAGCGTAGTAAAGCGATAGTGGAACAAGTCCGACCACATCTACTCTTTGGACGACCGACCT
>DASQZP010000743.1:0-3962 GCA_035638655.1 Bacteroidales bacterium | reverse complement strand
TTCGATGTCCTTACCGGCGATTTTTTCACATAGACAAGCCATTTTTTATCCTTTTTGATGATTTGGATTTTAGATTATGCCAAATGTTATATTGATATCATGTGAAATCGGTCTTGTCTGTAGCAACTGATACAAATTTATTTGCAAGTGAACATGAGAATCAAGAAAACCATGTTTTTATGCATACCATATTGTTGTGATATACTCAATTTCAAGTGGGCAGGCGATTCTGTGATATCCATTCCCGATTTCAGTCGAAGCGAGTTTTCAGATAGTTTTGGTTGGAAACAAATTATTTTAATGTATGGGATCCAGCGACCTAAAAGCTCAATCAGAGCCAAACTCAGTCAGACTTATTCAAGGTTTTTGAGGCGGCTGATATTTGCACCTTATGAACGGATACCTGAAAATTTGTCAGGATGGAAGGAGATTATACAAGATGTTGTATTGACGGAATGACCAGGTTTTCATTTAAATATTGAAGCTGAGTAATAGATAGGTTATTAGTATCACATCAATTTGGAATCATTAGATATCTGGACTTCTTGCAAGATATCACCATAGTTCGAGTTCACATTTTAGCGTCGATTTAATTAAAACTCTTCGCCGTGATAGTTTTATAAAACTCGCTTAGTTCTCTGGTGACTTTTATTTTAAAAGTTGAGTCCCAAATTGTTTATTGGTTTGCATCGCTAAGAACCGACGACTTGTTTTTACTCCTTTACAACTTAAGATTAAGTAAAAACAATGCTCATTTTCCCTATTATATTTTATGAACAAAGATCAAGATTGGTTTGATCTTTTAGATTTTGTTGTATGACCGGTAAAAAACAAATTATCCATTGCCGTTATCTTCGATATCAATTCATGAGACAACAAAGACAGCATATATGAATCCATGTAGCATTAACATAAAGATAAGCCTGTACCTTTTTAAAAAAATATCTGTATTTTTTAATAAAAGAGTTCCAAAATTTCCCTGAAATAAGATAATTTCGTATGACTCAGCACATGTCGCTTCATTCAGGACTTTTACGAAAAAATTTATTATGCTTTTCTTCAAGCCGATCTTCACTTTCCAAAGTCTAAACATTCCCAATTTTTTGCCTAACTACTGTATTTATAAAGCAAATTTGAATGCATCATCATTAGTGACAAAATAAGGTAGTAACAGTATTGCAGCTGAACAATCGATATATATATGATACAGATATAATAAATTCTGCTTGTTTAGTTTAAAAATAAATACAGGAAGAAAGTTTATATATTTGAAGATTAATACGAAAGTTTTGGATATCTTCACTGGTGATTGATGCCTATCAATCAAATAAGCCATTCGCGAAATAGTCTGATCATGAAGATTTAAATAAAATATCAATTGATTTGAAAACTATTATGAAAGGAAATAAACATGACAGATAAAGACGCATATGTGCAAAAACTGCACGCAAAATTAGATGAATGGAATGCTGAAATCGACAAACTAAAAGCAAAGGCCGACAAAGCAGAGGCTGAATTTCGCCTTGAATATGAAAAAGAAATAGAAAATTTGCAAAAGAGACGCAAAGAAGCTGAAAAAAAACTGACAGAAGTTCGTCAGGCTGGTGAAGGCGCGTGGGAAGATCTAAAATCAGGTGTTCAAAACGCCTGGGATTCTATGGAAGAAGCCATGAAATCGGCCCGGTCCAGACTTAACTAGTTGGAGGAATAATGGGGATTGAAGTCGGTGGTATTTTGGGACTGGTTATCTTGATTGCGGATGTTTGGGCCATCGTAAAGACCTTTGACAGCCCAACTTCAACAGGGAAAAAGGTGCTTTGGATCGTATTAATTCTCCTTCTTCCTATATTGGGACTTATTATCTGGTTGATAGCCGGACCCAGACCACGCAAAATTTAAGATAGAGGTTTATTTAACGCCATAAAAAAACCGTCAACGTTCCAAGAAGGCAAGCGAGCCTATGAGGAATTTACAAGCGGAAATTTCGAATTTGATGCATCGGTTTCTGCTGTTGCGATCACAGCTGGCGCCCAGACAAGTGCTGGCACCGAAGGAGCCACGGCTGGAGCAAGTGCCGGTCTCGCCAGCGGTAAACAGGCTAAAACAAGCTACCACAAAGGAATGGTAGTGTTCACTCACGCTAAAGGTGGGCTGATGTACGAAGCGTCCATTGGCGACCAGAAATTTACTTTCAAACCGAAGAAGTAAAAAAAGAGCTTAAATAAGATCTACTTAGCTTAAGCCAGAAAAAAAGGAGATACATCAATGAAAAAATTATTCATAATTTTAAGTGCTATTAGTCTCGTATTTTTCAGCCTGACCCTGTCTTATGTTACAGCTGCTGAAAAGGTCATGGAACAAGAAACGGTTGCAACCGTCACGCAAGTACCTGAACTTGTAAAAACAGCAGATAATTTTATTGTATTGTTTGATTCATCCAGCTCCATGAATGAACCTTACCGAAACACCGGCATGTCAAAGTTAGAAGCAGTCAAGGAAATTCTCAAGGAAAAAAACAAAACCTTGCCGGATTTGGGATATAATGCCGGGTTATATTTAGTTTCGAACTTCAAACCTATTTACATGTTGCAAAAATATGACCGGGAAAAAGTGGCTGCCGCTTTGGATCAACTCCCGGAAAAAGGTAGCGGCGCAACGCTTTTTGTAGAAGGAATAAGTAAGCTTCGTGACGTTTTAAAAGGGCTATCAGGAAGAACTGTGGTTTTTCTGTTCACCGATGGCCATTATACATCCACTCCTGGTATGAAAAAGCCCAGTCAAATCGCCAAAGAACTTGCCGACAAAAATGATGTCTGCTTTTATGTCATTAGCACTGCCAAGGGCTCACAGGAAAAAGAAATATTGAAAACTGTGGCATCCATCAACCCATGTTCGCGGGTGGTTCCTTTCGATTATTTGCTTGGAAGACCAGAATACATGACCGGCGCCCTTTATGAAATTGATATTAAAAACATTGCGACTGTTAAAACCATTGATTATCTCGCCGATTTTAAAGTTGAGAACATCCAGTTTGATTTTAACAGTTCGGTCGTCCCCTCTGAGTCTTATGAAGAACTAAATAAATTGGGGGATTTTTTACGAGAGCATCCTAAAACATATGTTGTTCTGTCAGGATATACCGACATTAAAGGATCGGACGAATACAATCTGTGGCTTGCCAGAAGAAGGGCCGAAAGCGTTCAGAATTACCTGACAGAATATTCTGGTATTGATATCGGCAGAATCATCACTCAGTGGTACGGCAAAAAAGATCCGGTTGCCGACAACACCACAGAAGAGGGCCAACAACAAAACAGACGGGTTGAAGTTGTTGTCATGGGGATAGATTAGCGCGTTTAATAAAGAATTGTTGGAAAATTTTTATATGAGTATTAGGATCCTCAGCCTTATTTATTCTCTCAAACTTATTACATAGAAAGTGTGGACTGGAATTTAAGGTCCACGCTTTTTTTGTTAGTATGACACACAACATATTGTGTTGATGTGCCATGACCTATATTTGATTTGACAGAATTTATTGTAGGTTCACAACATAGGTAAAATTGCAAATTGCGGATTTGCATAGGCTATATATATAGTGATTATGGTACGAAAACAATAAAATATGACTAAATCATTGACCTTAAAAAGTTGAAACTATGAAAGCTTGAAATATCGAGAGACAGCCAAGTTTACCAAAACGGTCTTTTCAACAGTCTTTCAATTTATAGCAAATATTCAGAACTTTTGATGAGCCACAAGAGGTTATGGCTCACAAAATTCATTTGCATGCCGTTTTCCGCGGTGGTACGAATTATGAAGCATTCTGGAAGTGTTTGAAAATAGGATAATACCTGACGGGGATTCTAGGCAAAATTCCTGGCACACGTCGAACCAGCTCGTGCGTGTGGTAAACTACAAACCGTTGTTTTAGAGCAAAGGCGGCCGGAGTCCGATGAACA
>DASQZP010000742.1:0-3206 GCA_035638655.1 Bacteroidales bacterium | reverse complement strand
CAGGCTTGACAAATGATCCACCGACAGGGCCGAGACCAACAACAGGCCACTCAAAAATATTTCTTTATACTTCTTCAATAAATCCATTACAAATATATATTCAATTCATTACCAGAGCGCTTAGCCCGGATATTTCACAGAAAGTTGCATTTTCATGAACTAACTTATTGATGTAAATACACTTATATCCATTTCTTGAGGTTGAAAAATTAAATACACCGTGTAGAACGCCGCGAAATACCCGGGTTAGTAACACCATTCATATTGCTCAATATCGGCCTTGATTTTGAACAAAGCTCCGGCTTTTCAAAGCTCTCTACCAAGGTATTCTTCATGATCTGCTAATAAGATACATCGATTCTTTGCTGATCTCTTGCATCTTTATGTATAAGTTGTGCATAATTTTGAAATACACGAATCAAAGCTCACTCATAGTAAATTCTCCATATCCGTTTTCTCCCCAAATTATTCATCCGCCTATTTTAATAAATAATTATCAGTATCTTAAAAATATTCAGAATAGACTTTGATAAACAAATTTTCCATATAAAGTTGTTTGAAGAGGGTTTTGAAAAACCAGGGCTTTTGGTCAAGATTTCGATAACGCAGATATTGATCAAAAGAACGGTTTTGCAAAGTTCTCTTGAATGCCATCACTCTCAAGAAATTGTTTTGAATAAATAGAATAAGATTTTTCCATTTGCTGAAAGGTTATGCTAAAGAGTTGGGTCAAATACTTTGTCAGAGGTCTTAAGGTTGTGGTTTCCTGCCTGCTGATCCTGCTTTTTGTTATCCAACAATACCCTTTCAACCTGTTCTCATCTCCCCTGCAGGAGCAGGCCAAACAGTGTACTATCAATGGCAATGGCTGCAGCTGTAAGGGACCGGTTTGCATGTGCATGCTCTATAATCATTGGAAACACCAGAAACATCCACTCACTAACAATCAGTTATGCCCCTGTACAAACTCGCATTCCAGTACCTTGTACTCCTTTTCTATTTCCCGAACACTTATAACCCCGCAGAAACATTTAAGAAGTTATTTTAATTTTCAAATCTATCCTATTCAACCATTCAATTCCCTTCAACCGGCGTTTGAATCAAGTCTTCTCAAGCCCCCTCAATTGAGCTGATCATACCATGATCTTTTTAACAGGTGAAGTATATCCCTACCTCACCATTCAGCTTAATTTTTAGAGGGCTTTGCAAAACCAGGGATTTTGGTCAAAGTCAAAGCCTGAGTGATTTCAAAACCACAGCGTATTAGTAATACGTGAGGATTTTGAAATCACGAAAATGCAGAATTTGGACAAAAGCACGGTTTTGCAAAGTCCTCTTTTATTACACCGAAATAACCTTATGAGAACCCAAACTCTATATATTACCTTTTATTTAAGCCTGTTGATCCTCTTGCCCATATTTTCCATCCGGGCGCAATCCCCTGCCATTCAATATTCTGAAAATCCAACCTTCCAGAATGGCCAACCTTTCATTCCAAGTATAATGGCGGCCTTTGCTACAGGTTACCGAAATGAGAAATCAGCGAAAAACGCATCCGGTTATTACCACCCTGAACAGTCTGACCACGAGCATGAAGGCTTGCACTTTTCTCATCCCCTGTTTACCGAATCCATTTCCCCTGATACCAAACTTCGTTTCGATTACGGGTACCAGTATCTTAAAGGGAAGAACCGACAAAGCCAGTTGGTTGCCGGAGGCGAATACGCTTTTAATCGAGTTTTTAGCATTGAAGTGGGATTGCCTTACGGCTTTGTGAACCCATCGACCGGAAGTTCGACATCAAGAATCGGCAATATGGAAGTCAGCCTTAAATTTGCTAATTATGCCTTTGAACAATCAGGTATTTTACTGGGATATGGAATGGAGTTTGGCCTGCCCACGGGAAATGAACAAGCAGGCATTGGCAGCAATCATATCCTGGAGCTGGCGCCCTTTTTTAATGCCGGTTTGAAAAAGGGAAATTGGGAGTGGACCGGTTTCACGACCTTCGGAATACCGACACGGCAGCCTCCCGGGCAGGAATTTGAAACGGAATTCGAATTGAATATGGCTTCCCTGTATCATATCAATCCACGAATACAGGCCTTAATTGAACTCAACGGAAGTTCTGTTATAAGCGGGGAAATGGCTGGCAAAGAATCGCTTTATTTTCTCTTTTCTACCATATAGAATAGGGGAAAAAAGATATATTTGGAACTGAAGTTTCGCACCCACTCAAAGAGGTAAAATTATCCTATATAATCGAATGATCTGAGATGGAAATATGCCGGAAGTTACGTGTTTCGAGTTGCGGGTCAGCACGCTCAACCCTGCCTCGATTAGTGAAAAAAAGAAATTGGATAAAATTGAAGGGGCATTTCCAGGAAGCAAGCCACCCGGGGTCTGGGGAATAGGGAAAACTTTTTCAGTGAACAATGATCAATGAACAGTTATCAATGTGAATCACATCCACACCTTGTTTGGTATCCCAATCTCAGTTGAAGCTCTGCTTCGTAAGGCTATATAAAGGCGACAAATGCATGAACTAATTGCCATACTTTGTTAAAATCAACACGCCATCAGTTTGTAATTTGATAGTTGGAATTTGTTATTTCCCCGAATCCCTTCGGGGCCATTCTCCCTAGAAAAATGAACACCCGAGTCTTTTTTCTCCGGCAAAAAAGGGTACCGATGATCTCACCCTTTGATATCATCCGAATAGTACATTATTTGGAAAGATACCAATAATCAATGTAGGAAATTGATTATTAATAACTTATACCGAATAGTTGCAAATTCCTTTTTTAAAAAAACGCTTCTTAGCGTCATTTTAAAGCGTTGCGAAACTTGAGTTAGAATATCTAAGTCATGCACTTTAACCAATGGGGCAAGAATGTTCTATTAATTACATGAAAAAAATCAGTGGGGTACCGTCAATTAATGATTTATCCATGAGCAACAGAACGGACATTTTTCGAATCTAGTTTTCCGTCGAGTTTATGAGAACGAATTTTGGTTTGACCCTTTTTTTTCTCAGCTATGGAAGAAAGATACAGGTATACCTTTTCCACTTCGGCATCAGAAAGCCGATCAATCTCTTTTTTTACTTTTTCCCTGGTAATCATAATGAAAAGATTTTCCGATTTATTTTCATTTCATACAATTACTTGTGTAAGATCCCGATACATACGGCATAAGAAGTTTAA
>DASQZP010000741.1:0-5063 GCA_035638655.1 Bacteroidales bacterium | reverse complement strand
ATTTTAAGACGCTTTTTAAACATGCGGAAAAAAATGACAAGGTTGCCAATGAAGTATTGGAACATTGTCTGTCGGCCTGGGCTGCTGATATCATCACATTAATCCATGCTTACGACCCGGAAATGATCATTCTTGGTGGGGGTATCATGAAAAGTTCGGAAATGATCTTGCCTGCGTTAAAGGAAAAAATTAACCAATTGGCATGGACTCCATGGGGAAAGGTGAAACTGGTTAAAGCCAAATACCCTGATTCAGCAGCCTTGTACGGAGGGGATTATTTGCTTCGCCGCAACTTGTAAAGCGACGGCATGATGGATTGAATTAAAACTATAATTATTAGAATGACAAAAAGATATTTAACAGAATCATCCAAATTCAATAAATTCCCCGTAGTTGAGGTGAAAACCGGAAACTGGGAGGTGGTCAATGGCTGGGATGCTATTTGCATCAAGTTGAATGAGGCTATTGGTGCATTACCTGGTTCCAAAAAAGTAGTTGTAATTGAGACGTACCAGGGAGTCATTGAGGAAGAATTATTTCAGAATCTGAGCACCGGCTTAAAGTCGGACCGGTTTGTCCGGGCTTCTGAAATGATGTTGCCCGAGGAGGAAATTAGAAAATTGGTATTGCCTGATGTGACCAATGACCGTATTTTTGGTTTTCTTAGCCGGCTTACCATGGAGGCTTTTTTTAATCAGGAGAAAGTCAGTGCATTTAAAAGCGGAATTGACTCACTCCTGGAAGGAACCATTGTGATTTTTGGATGTGGTGCAGCACTTCTCGACCAAAATCCGGATTTGCTGATATATGCTGACATGGCCCGTTGGGAGATACAGCTACGTATGCGACAACATCTGGTGGACAATCTGGGTGTTAAAAACAGAAATACCAACGATTGGATGTTGCTCTATAAACAAGGTTTCTTTGTGGATTGGCGAGTTTGCGACCGCCTGAAAAAAAGTTTGTTCGATAAATGGGATTTTTTGCTTGATACCAATAAAATTGGTGAACCCAAATTGATTGATGGTGCCGCCATTATGGAAGGAATGAAACAGGCTGTTGAAAGACCTTTCAGTGTGGTTCCGTTTTTTGACCCCGGTCCCTGGGGTGGTCAGTGGATGAAAGAGGTTTGCGATCTCGACAAGTCGAAAACGAATTATGCCTGGTGTTTCAATTGTGTTCCGGAGGAAAATAGCCTGCTGCTGCAGTTTGGCAAAGAGCTTATTGAAATTCCTTCTATTAACCTGGTTTTCCGGCATCCCCGTCAATTGTTGGGAGAGCCGGTACATGCACGTTTTGGTGATGAATTCCCGATTCGTTTCGATTTCCTCGATACGATGGAAGGCGGTCATCTGAGTTTGCAGATTCACCCGTTAACTGAATACATTCAGGAGAAATTCGGACTGCATTATACACAGGACGAAAGTTATTATATGATGGATACGGAAGATGATGCTGTTGTTTATCTGGGGCTGAAAGAAGGTCTGAATCCACAGGAAATGCTTTCTGATTTGGAAGAGTCTCAGACTGGAGAGAAGTCATTTGAAGCTGAGAAATACGTGCAAACCTGGCCGGTGGAAAAGCATGATCATGTATTAATTCCGGCAGGAACGGTCCATTGTTCAGGTAAGAATAGCATGGTACTGGAAATCAGTGCAACTCCGTTTATTTTTACTTTTAAGCTTTGGGATTGGGGGCGTTTGGGAATCGATGGAAAACCCCGGCCAATCAATATCGACCATGGCAAAAGAAATATTCAATGGGACCGAACCGCCGAATGGACACAGGAAAATTTAGTCAACCGAATTGAAAAAGTTGCTGATGGCGATGGATGGTATGAAGAACAAACAGGTTTGCATGAGCGTGAATTCATCGAAACCCGGCGGCATTGGTTCACAAAAAAAGTAGAGCATCATACAAATGACGGTGTTCACGTCATCTGTTTGGTTGAGGGCGACGAGGTCATTGTGGAAAGTCCGTCAAACGCATTTGAACCAGTTGTGATTCATTATGCTGAAGTGTTTATCGTTCCGGCCCGGGTCGGTACGTACACTATCCGCCCGTTTGGCAGAGGCGAAGGTAAGAGATGTGGCACCGTTAAAGGATATGTGCGGTTTTAGTTTAAACAAAAAGATAAGACTTGAAAATTTAAACAAACATCAAGTCTTGAAACTGAAAAAGAATTCAATATGAAGTTTAATCCCGGCTTTGAAATTTATCCAACGATCGATCCGATGGGTTTTCAATATGGCTCTGATGTTTTTGGTCCGCACGTCGAGAACCGAACGCTTGATTCAATTCGAAGAAGTTTGAGGAATCCGGATTGCAAAGGGCCAGACATTGTTTATTCTATTGCAATGGATGTGGGAAAAAAGGAGCACCTGCACCTGTTAAGGCACCTTCACTTATTGTATGGAGCGGTTATTTATGCTGCCGGGCACCTGGGTGATGAACCGGTTCGCAGCCAGGGACATATTCATACAATTTCACCCTTTTCAGGATGGTCGACGCCGGAGGTGTACGAAATATGGACAGGCAGAGCCATCATTTATATGCAGGAAACAGCGGAAGATTATCCCGGAAGATGTTTTGCTGTGGTTGCCAATCCGGGTGACGTGGTCATTGTGCCTCCTTATTGGGCTCACGCCACTATTAGTGCTGACCCGGAACAACCTCTGACTTTTGGGGCCTGGTGCGATCGTGAATATGGGTTTGAATATGATGGGATCCGGGGACACAGCGGACTGGCCTGGTTTCCGCTCATTGCAGAAAACGGTGAAATTATTTGGGAGAAAAATACTAATTATCAGGACAGCGAATTGATTATTAAGAGTCCTGAAATTTATTCCCAATTGGGGATCGAGCCTGGAAAACCAATTTATACTCAGTTTGAGGAAAATCCCGGGAAATTTGAATTTGTAGCACGGCCTCAATTAGTTAAGGAGGTTTGGAATAAATTTAAGAGTTAAACGGTTCTGGTGAAAAATGACGACTCACATATCTGGAATCAGTTGAAAATCGGGGACAAAAAAGCCTTCGAATATATATTCAAGAATTACTATTTACAGCTTTGTCTGTTTTCAAAGCAGTATACCGGTAATATCGATGATTCGAGGGAAGTAGTCCAGGATTTGTTCATTTGGCTTTGGGAAAAGCGAGGAAATCTGGATCATTTACAATCCGTCAAAACATATGTTCATTCTTCTTTACGTTTTAATAGTATCAGAAAGAGAAGCATGGACAAATTCAGGTTTATTGACACAACGGATATTTCTGAAGAAAAATTTGTCTCCGGTTTTCACGATGAGTTGGAATATACTGAGCTTCAATCAGTTGTATTTAAGGTAATTAATAGATTACCAGACCGTTGTCGGGAAATTTTTGAGTTAAGCAGGTACGAAAAGCACACTTACAAAGAGATTGCTCAAAAACTAGGCATATCGGTTAAAACTGTAGAAGGGCAAATTAGCAAAGCACTGCGGAATATACAATCTGGAATTGAGAAATATTTAATTGTAATAACAGGCGTTCTTTTGGTTTGTAAGTTTATCTTTTGAATTCCGGAAATATTTCAGCTCATTTTGGGAAATTGAACACTCGGTGAAAATAAGTTAGTTAATAAAGATTTCATGTAGGTGTCCGGAGTGGTGAAAAGTTACTGATTAAGGTTTAAAAACATTTTTTTTTAATCGACGTAAGGGTGTTCCTTGATTTTTTACTCTAATACATAAAAGCAAAGCAATAAAAACATGATGGAATGGAACTTCAGGTTTTGATAAAATATATTGAAGGCCGGGCAACAAAAGCTGAACAGGAATCAGTCGATAATTGGCTCAACCTGGATTCGTCTAATCAAAAATATTTTGAAAAAATAGAAAAGGTCTGGTTGTCATTCGATGATTTGAAAGATCTGAAATTGATTGATGTAAATAAAGATTGGAATTTGCTTGAAAAGCGGATAGAAAAGAAAACACCAGCATTGTTTTTAAAAAACGCAATGCTTTTAACGCGGACATTTCGGCAATTTGCGGCTGTTTTTTTATTGGGAATTGTCATTGCATCCTTATTTTTCCTGGTGAAAAACAACAAAGAATCTTTTTCCGGAACTAAATCCGCATCGGCAGGCTATGAGTTGACTGTTCCATTAGGACAACAATCCGAGCTGGTATTGCCCGATGGCACAAACGTAAAGATCAACTCAGGAAGTAAATTATCAATTCCGGCAAATTATAGCAACACGAACCGAAAGGTAGGACTGGATGGAGAAGCTTTTTTCAAAGTTAAAAAGGATGCTTCAAATCCTTTTATTGTAAATACTTCGGGTATAAATATTAAAGTAACAGGTACAACTTTCAATGTAAGAGCATACCCTGATGAGCAACTAATAGAAACCACTTTAATTGAAGGGACAATTTTTCTTTCAAAATCGCAAAGTACGACAGAAGATGAGGTTGAATTAAAACCAAATCACAAAGCTATCCTCATAAAAAGCAATGATATCAGTGTTTCAGCTGGTATAATGCGTGACTATAAACAAGCTTTAAGGGTTGGTGAGATATTGGTTTCAGATTCAATAGATACTCAGGAAGCAATATCCTGGACTCAGGGCAAGATCATCTTTAATAATGAGTACTTTGATGTAATTATAAATCGCCTTGAAAAATACTACGGGGTAAAAATTCAAATAGAGGATGAAAGTTTAAAGAAACAGAAGTATACCGGCACCCTGAAGAAGGTGTCTGTAAAACAGACATTAAGAGCGCTGCAATTAACTACTGCTTTTACCTATATAATAAATGATTCAGTAATTATTTTATCAAAAAATGATGAGCCTATGAAAAAAAAATGAGCCGGATAAAAATAAACCGGCCCAAGTTGTTTCGCTAAACACAAGTAATCATTCCTGCAAGAATACTGATTACTTTATTATCTAACTATAACAAATGCAAGGTTATGAAAAAAAATGAATGTTGGCAGTGCTTTCTTTCTAAAAAAAGTACGCTGTTATTTTTATTGAAGATGAAACTAATTGTTTTATTGATCTTTTTTAGTTTGGTCACCTC
>DASQZP010000740.1:0-2644 GCA_035638655.1 Bacteroidales bacterium | reverse complement strand
GTTCAAAGCAAAGACCATCATCAAGCTGAATATCCATAAATATCAAGTCGGGAAATGGATTTTTCTGAAACCAGTTTATTGTAGATTCTACTGATTCAGTTGTTCCCGAAATATTTATGGAAGGTTCTATTTTCTTTAATAGCCTTCTGAGACCTAATATAGCAGGCTTTTCATTTTCAATGATCAGTACGTTCATGATAGCAAAGGAACTTTTACCATAAATTCATTCACAGTTTCTTTAATGATTATTTCTTTTCCGACAATTAATTTAACCCGATCATTTAGATTTTTCAGCCCAATTTTGGTAGAAATCACCTGTGTTGCCATCTTTTGGATGTTGTTTTTTATCACGATGTATTGTTCCTCAATATAAATTGCAATTCTTAAAGGAGTTTCGTAAGTAGCAATATTGTGTTTTATCGCATTTTCAATTAACAATTGTAAAGATACCGGTAAAATTTCGAAATGCAGGCTATCCTTTACATCAAAAGAGAGTAATATTTTCCCTTCATTTCGTATTTGATGCAGGTAAAAATAATCCCTGATAAACTCCAGTTCATCGTTTAACGGAACCTTTACTTTTGAACTATTTTCCAGAATATAACGGTAAATCAGAGATAACTTGTTTATGAAACGATTTGCAATTTCTGTTTGGGTGTTCACGAGTGAAGAGAGTGTATTTAAGCTGTTGAACAGAAAATGTGGGTTTACCTGGCTTCTCAAAGTTTGATTCTGGAAAATCAAATTTTGCTCCCTAAGCTCATATTCTCTTTTCATGGCTTCCTGCCATTTACTGAAAAAAATAAAAGGGACACTAAATAATAAGGCAATGGCAGCCACTTTGATTGCATCCCCTGTTTCAGATAAAAGAATATGTGCATCAGGGAATCCCCAACCATTTAGTAAATGAAGGACAATAATAAATGAAGAAAAAGTCAGGGTAATTACTGCCAATGCAACCATTAAGAAAACTAATATTCCAATAAGATTTATCAGGGTTACTGTTTTTTGAGAGTAATTTTCCTCGAGTTTTCGAATTTTTACTTCATCAACTCTAAAATATCGTCTCGAAATAAAAAGTATAATTTCCACATTAGCAACTGTCATGGAGAATGTGCCGATAAGAAAAACCAGGCTGAATTCATTCATATACAATCCCCAGATTGGTGTAAATATTGCACATAATATGATTATTTTCACATGAAATGCAATGCCATCAGGTAAATACAGATCTTTTATTCCCCGCGTTTTCATAATTTTAGGTTTAAGATAAAAATAGTGTTGTTAGTTTTTTTCACCTGCGATAATTTGAGTTAAAATTAACTTCGTATCAGCATATAAAAAAAATTAAGTTGATGAATAACCTAAATATATTGTTGAACGGGAAAAATCTTAACCTGACACCTCCTTTTTTATTATTTTTTTATAACAGCCATGGGGGAGGGGGCTACACGTAGGGAAATGTTTTAGGAAAATAATATGATACTCATTTTTCTTTTTATACTAAAATCTTTTCTCGATTTTCTAACAAATCTCAATTTGAGAAAACCGGAATGAGAGGTTCTCCCCATCAGTCTGTCTGCTGACCGGAGGAAGGCAGGTGGTTACTGGTGGGGATGTCTATTAGTGGTTGGTTATAACTATTTTTCTGTTAATTTTCGAATCGTATCCGGAAAAGTTTGAACTTCCTGAAACAAGGGCTTAATTTCTTCTTCAGAAAACTCAAGGAAATCACCATAATCATTTTCTTGACGTTTATTCATTAAGTTTGAATATAACCTACTGAATCCCTTATCCAATATACCGGATTTGATGTATTGTTTAAAGAATTCAGTCCGAACTCCATTGTGAGTCGAAGTTGAAATGTCATCTTTTGCTAAGAGGGCTATTACTGCATAGAAGCAGCAATAATAAAGTCTATTTGCAGCGCCACCCCAGAATCCGCTTTGACTTAATGACCTGGCTTCTTCAAATGTCGTTGATGATTTGTCAAGACGTTAGCGTATTAAATCTTGTTTTTGATAACTCATAATTCAATACCGTCTTTTGAAATATTTTTGTAGAGGGGTGTTATCTGGTAATCACTCCACTTGTCCTGAGAGAAAATTATAGAACTTATAACTTCCTCTGCTTCTAACTCGGTATCAAGAAGTCTATCCCTAATTTGTCTTTTGGTATACTCATCAACTTGATGGGAAGTTAAAACAAGAAAATCCCAATCAGAAGAACCCTTATTGTCTCCACGAGCCCTTGATCCAAATAGAATCACACGTGCATCCGGATCAATAGATCTGATTGATTCTTTTACCTTATATGTCAAATCTTTACGATTCATAAATACAAAGTTAAAAATCTTAATGATATATTGACTATTCTTTGCACTAAACCCGGCTTACCACTAACCGCAAGTATATGCAAAGTAGGTGATTGCGGGCTTCAAGCTTATCAAACCGTGATAAATTTAAGCGGGCTACAGCCCTTAAATTTACTTCTTTCGCGCCCATTTTGTATATACAGTGTGTGTGCCCTGCATGAGCATGAGCACACACTTGTTGTAAGCTCACGAAAAAGATTAAATATGCAAATTTTATGCGAATACAACTATAAGATATTTTCCCATAATTTTGTTTTATTTATCAACGAA
>DASQZP010000739.1:0-2932 GCA_035638655.1 Bacteroidales bacterium | reverse complement strand
ACGAAACGACAGTGCAGGCAGACGCACCAGAGGGGGTTATAGTTTCTTCAGGGTTTCAATAAATTGTTCAGGTGATATTTCAATCTCTCTTAGTATTTGTCTTAATAATGGACGTCCAGTTTCCTGGTTCCCATGATGTGGCAGTGTAGTGAATCTTCCATCAGGGTGGCGATAGAAAACATGGCTTCCTTTTTGCCTTTAAATCTCAAAGCCCAGGTGAAGAAGAAGTTTTTCCAACACTTTTACCTTTATAATCGGCAGTTTGGGGCTCATACTGCAACAGATATTTGTTGAAAGCCTATAAAATCAGGGAGTTCATTAATTTCATCCTCTGTCATCTCTTCCAGGCATAATTGTACTACTTCCTGCAAGTTGGCATATAACTGGTCAAGTGTCGGAGCCTGAGTATGCGCACCAGGCAGGCCTGCAACAATACCAATGTATTGGTTTATTTCCCTGTCCCTGGTTATTTCTGCGGTAAATTTAAACGATTTCATAAATGTCTTGTTTCTACAAATTTAATGATTTATGCGCAATTTAGTTCTGTTGTATTGGATGAAGTTTCTCTATCTCTCTTTGTAAATTATTCAGATTAATGAGTTGGTATCTCTCTGTTGAACTTATATATTTTAACTGAAGATTTATATCAGATATTCAGTTAATAAAACTTTCAGACTTTCTGCAAATTCAGGATTGAAAATAATTAGGTACCGACAGCATTTCGGTGCCAGGTGGGTATGTCTGTAATTTATCCTTTCATTTTTTCAGGATCCTGCCTGGAATCAAAGATATCTGTGATATAGATATAATCACCGACAATACGGTAAATTATTTTATAATGGCTCTCTATTATCCGACGATGTCCTAATTCTAAATGTGTCAAATATGGTTCTTTCTGGCCTGTATAAGGGTCTGTTGCCAAAGAATCGGCTTTGTCCAATATTTTATCCCTGATTTCGAGCAATTTTTGATGTGTTACTTTTGGGGCTATAAATTCCAGTGCTTCCTTTAAACTCTCCAGAGATTGATCGGTATAGATTAGCTTCATCAACCAATATTATTTGTTTTTTGTTCTATTTCCTCCCGACTGTAAACATTACCTGAACGTATGTCCTCTTCTGCTTGTTTGGCCCTGCTGATCAATTTCCCCTGTAACGTTAACTCTTTTGCAACTGCTGATTTTAGCTTTTCAAACATTTCATCTATTACCTGCTCATTGGCCTGAGATAAATGATTATGTATATAATCCCTTTTTTCAATAATATTCATAATTCCTAAATGCATTATTTTTACAAATTTAACGATTAATACTCACTTTTGTCACCACTTACCGGATGTAATTTTTCTAATTTTCCTGTTACTTGTTCAGGTTATACAGTTAGTACCTCTCTGTAGAACTCACATACTTGTGTCAAGCCATGTATTGAACCTGCCGGAGAATGTGGCTTTTATGCCTGTAGATTATAACCTGCTGTTAAAATGCAATTTCTATCTGGTCTCTATTCTTATCACAACCAAAGCAGTTAAATGTATTGATGTTCGGGTATATTTTAATGCTGGCCGTATCATCGGCATGGAAAGGGCATTTTAAAATCCTTTCTTGTCGGGTTGTAAACCTTAGTGTTTTAGGACTTTTTGGATACTTAAACATTGTTTGATTAAAACATTTATGTTTCGTACTTTTGTTGAAAAGTTGGTTTAACTTTTGTTTTTACTACATTTATGAAATCAATAACTTTTGGAAACAGGCTTCCGGAAGTATGAAAAGAGAATAAAATTTCTCAGGATGCACTCGCTAAAAAAATAGGTGTCCATGGTGCTGTAATAGGTAGATATGAGCGGGCCGAAGTAAAACATTTTATTGAGATGGCTTCACAAATTGCAGAAACTTTAGAGGTTTCTCTCGATTATTTGGCAGGTAATATCAATTTACTTTTAAATAAAAATGTTATTAAAAGGATTCATGATATACAACTAGTGGACAAAGAAAACAAAAGCCACTTATTCGCCCTTATGGAAGATTTCCAAAGAGATTACAAAGCTAAACAGGCGTATGGAATTTAAAATTTACGATTATGGAAGCTGCAAATTTAAACATAAACTTACCGCTTAATTTCAACCAGGTTGTTGACCTTGTCAGGCAACTACCTTACAGCGAAAAGCTTAAATTAAGCGAGATATTGGAAAAAGAGACCAGGCAAAAGCCGGAAAATGATAATATACTGACCCATTTTGCAAGTGAAAAAGTGTTGGCCAAAGATTGGCTGTTACCCGAAGAAGATGAAGCATGGAAAGATTTGTAAAAGGTGATATTATTGTACTCCCCTTCCCATATTCCGATTTATCAAGTTCTAAGAAAAGACCGGCAATGGTTCTGGCCGACCTGAAAGGTGATGATATTATTCTTTGCCAGCTTACAAGCCAGTTTATAAAGGATAATTACGCCATTGGGCTGGATAATTCCGATTTTAAAAAAGGTTCACTTAACAAACCAGGCAACATTAGACCGAACAGGTTGTTTACTGCCGAAAAAAGCATAATTACCCGTAAGGTTGGCAGGGTTAAGCCTGAAGTATTTGAAAAGGTTGTGGATAAGCTTTGTGAGATTATCAGGCATTAAAAACCCGGACTTGACGGGCTTTTTACTTATAATCAATTTACTTAAACCTCAGTATTAGTATTCAGGTAATTTTTCCCATTTGATTAATTTAGGATACTTCTTTTTCATTCTTTCCATTACTTCTTCGTGTGATGATCCCCGTCCCTGGTCCAGGGATTCTATACCCTTATCTAAGGCATCTGTTAACTCATCTGACAGGTGCTCTTCATTAATGTAAGAATGGAGTTTCTCGTATACCTCATTTAGCAAGTTTTCGTCTACCTGATGCAGGTGGTTATGTATAAAGTCCCGTTTCTCAAGTGAGTTCATAAT
>DASQZP010000738.1:0-8108 GCA_035638655.1 Bacteroidales bacterium | reverse complement strand
ATCGACCGGATGAGTGAGATTCATGCAATGGAAGAGGAAGATCAACCTGATGCAATCAAAACTAATGTATTGCCTTCATCAAAAAGCATACACCTCAATGAACTGATCTTTCAATATGAAGGACCTGAATCGCCCAAAGTACTTAACGGAATTAACCTTGAAATACCGGATAAAAAAGTTACAGCCATAGTAGGTTTGAGTGGCAGCGGAAAAACTACCCTGATCAAACTATTACTTGGTTTTTATCAGCCTGTTAGCGGAGAAATAAGAATTGGAGGAACAATACTCAGTGGAGTAAATATGCATTTCTGGCGGAGTCAATGCGGAGCAGTTCTGCAGGATGGGTATATTTTTTCAGGCAGCATATTAAGTAATATTATAATGAGACAGGAGAATTACAATCGTGAACAACTGGAACATGCAGTAAACATGGCCAATATTAAGAATTTTATAGAAACTCTCCCTGCAGGATATAATGCGCTGATAGGCTCAAACGGTGCTGGTCTTAGTCAGGGACAAAAGCAAAGGATATTGATTGCCCGGGCCATTTATAAAAAACCGGAATATCTATTCTTTGATGAAGCAACCAACTCGCTTGATGCCAATAATGAAAAAGTCATAATGGAAAACCTGGAAAAAGTCTTTCAGGGACGCACAGTAATTGTTGTTGCACACAGGCTCAGTACCGTAAAAAATGCAGATCAGATTGTTGTAATGGATAAAGGACAAATAGTTGAAAAGGGCACTCATATAGAGCTTACTGCAAAAAAAGGAGCTTATTACACGCTTGTCAAAAATCAACTTGAATTAGGAACCTGAAAAATTACCAGGAATGCCAGGCTATCAAACAAATCATCACTATGATGTACAGGACATAATGCAACGAACGCCCGGTTGGATAACACGGTGGGGTATTACAATATTTTTTATCTCCCTGTTGATAATTGCCGGGGGTAGCTGGTTTATTCATTATCCTGATATTATAAGAAGCCCGGTTATTATTACAACCGAAAACCCTCCGGCTCCGGTCATTGCCAGGGCCTCAGGAAAAATTGAAAACCTGGCGGTTAAAGAAGGACAAATGGTTTCCAACAGGCAGGTACTGGGCAATATCAAAAATCCGGCAATGTACAAAGATGTAGATTATCTAAAACATTACCTGGATTCATTTGAGGATTCATTCATATTAAAAAATAGCAATCAGTTACCTGTTCCATCAAAAAGCATTAACGTTGGTGAAATACAACCGGCCTATGCCGGCTTTCTGAAAAAATTAACTGATCTTCAACAATATTTTCAACTAAATTATTACAGTAAAAAAATTGCAGCCCTGAAAGAAGAAGTTACAGAACAACAAAAATATACCCGGAGATTAATCCGTCAGACTGACATTCTTGAGAAGGAATATGCACTGGTTCATAAACAATATCAAAGAGATTCAACATTATTCTCAAATCAGGTCGTTCCTGAATCAGAATTTGAGCAGTCTAAAACTGAAAATCTTAGAAAACTTTTGGAATTAGAGCAGGCTGAGTCTGCCATTTCTAAAAATCACATTGTGGTTATACAACTAAAGCAACAATTACTGGATCTGCAACTTAAGGGCGATGAACAGCAGCAAACCCTTAAACGCGAATTAATGGAAGCATTTGAAGGCCTCCGGGGAGCTGTTGCAAGCTGGGATCAGCAATATCTCCTTGTAGCTCCTGTTAAAGGAAGAGTTACTTTCAATTCAATCTGGAGTGCTAACCAAAGTGTCGTTGAAGGAGACAGAGTATTAACTGTAATCCCGGTAGATGAAGGAGCCATGATTGGCAAAATAGAGGTTTCAATGAAGGGTGCCGGCAAGGTAAAAACCGGTCAACATGTTAACATACGTCTGGATAACTTTCCATACATGGAATTTGGCATGATACAAGGTATTATACAATCCATCTCATTAGTACCCGAACACAATGCCTATACTGTAGAAGTAAAACTTCCCGAAGGCCTGAAAACTAATTATGGAATAAAGATTAAATTCAGTCAGCAGATGATCGGTACCGCAGAAATCATCACTGAAGACCTCAGGCTTCCGCAGCGAATTCTCAACCCATTAAGGTCGATCATAAAAAAACATGTGACACCCGGGATGTAAACATTACTAATCCTGAATAGATTTATTATTATACCAACCAATTAATCTTCATACAACGATTTAAACCCTCTTCCGAGTACCTGTTCAGCATCCAGTACTGTTAAGAAGGCATCCGGATCAATTTCCCTGATATAAGCCTGAAGAATTACCAGTTCCCTGCGACTGATACTGGTAAAGATCATTTTTTTCTCTGCTCCGCCATACATACCTTCAGCCTTCAGAAATGTACCGCCCCTGTCGAGATCAGTAAGAATTTTATCCCTGATTTTCTCGTGCTGATCAGACACAATCATTACTGTTTTGTAGTAGCTCACTCCGTGCATAACCCCATCAACTACTCTTCCCGTAATAAAAATCACGATCCAGGAATACAATGGTATCCGCCAGTCTTTGAAAACAATCAAACCAAAAAGAACAATAAATGAATCTACATAAATCATGAGCTGACCAAGCGGTAGTCTGGTATGTTTAGCCAGTATCATGGCAATAATATCCGAACCACCCGAAGTGGCCTTCGAATTAAAGATCAGTGCCAGACCAAATCCAATCAGCACTCCCCCGAATATTGCAGATAATAAAGCATCATTCTCAACCAAAGGAACATCACCCCAGTAATATGTCAGCAAATCAATAAAAACGGAGCTAAGAACAAATCCGACTACCGTCTTTACACCAAATCGGGGTCCCAGTACTTTTACCCCAATAATTGTCAGGGGTATATTCAGGATTAGTCCCATTAAACCCACCGGAAATCCTTCCGGTGCAAATGAAAAAAGTCCACGGGTAAGATAATGTATTACAATACCTACCCCGAAGACACCACCGGGAACAATTTTATACGGAGTAATAAAATAAACAAAACCGGCAGCCAGAATAAAAGATCCGGTTATGATAAGCAGATAACTCTTAAACCACTCCTTTGAAAAGAGCTTTTCCCTGGTAATATATGCCATATTCTCAATGTATTAATTATTATTATTAACCTGTATTCCATAGTAATTGAAGCTGCAAAAATAGACAATTTCATTAATCCGATATCTGTAATTCACATCTGTAATATATGTTATGTGATAGGTAAACTAAAGCTTTAACTTTAGTGTCTGTCCATAATATCCGATATCTGCGTTGTTGCAAAAATATTAATGCCGGGGATAAGAAGGGTTGTTTTATTTAAAATTAAACACAAAATTTATCAGAATGAATATCCAAAAATCAAATATTTTTAGTATAATTGCATAAATATCAACTCAATATAATTATTTATTGATTAATAAACCGTTTAGCTGAATCCATAATAAATAAACATCATTTGAAAATTAGCAGCCTGACTTTTTGATTTATAAAGAAGTTTTTTAGAAATGAAAATAGATTTTCTTTTTTTATAAGCAGGCACAGTAAATATATCCAATAAAAAATTTAATTTTAATAAACCAAATAAAACCCCTGCACTAAAATCTATTGTTACATTAAAAAAACCTGAATTATGAGTATTTACGTAGGAAACATCGCTTATTCAATGAAAGAATCTGAACTTGAAAAGCTTTTTCAAGAATTCGGAAATGTAGTATCAGCAAAAATTATTTCTGATAAAATGAGCGGTCGGTCAAAGGGCTATGGATTTGTTGAGCTCGATGATGAAGCCGATGAAGAAGCTGCAATTACAAGTCTAAATGGAAAAGAGATCAATGGCCGAAACTTAAAAGTTAATAAGGCAAACCAGAAAAGGGAAGAAAGAAATTGATCCTTATGCGGAAATAGTGTATTATCAGAGCAGATTATTTTAAATCTGCTCTTTTCATTTGTGTGGGTAATGTTTATTAATTTTGTCTGAATTAATTTTAACAAAAATCATTATTATGACAGCTGGCATTACCCTGAACAGTATCATCCCTATAAGGAAAGAAGCCTCACATAAGAGTGAAATGGTTTCACAGTTACTTTTCGGAGAAACCTATCAAATACTAGATAAATACCAGGGTTGGTTGGAAATAGAATCCAACCATGATCAGTATCCAGGTTACATCAATCAGGATATGTCAGCCATTCTAACACCCGATGATTTTGAAAAGATAAATCAGGAGGAAGCTCCGGTTATGCTGGGAGAATTAATTGAAACAGTAACAGAGGCTGAATCCGGTCAAACACTAAATCTTGTTGCCGGCAGTATGCTCCCTTTCTTTAATCATGATTCATTTCTCTTTGGACCTGAGAATAATAAATACAAGGCAGGACACCTTGTTAAATCTTTTCTACCCGACTTTAATAAACCCGAAAAAATATTAAGTATTTATCTGAATGCCCCGTATCTCTGGGGAGGAAGATCCCCTTTCGGAATTGATTGCTCAGGATTGGTGCAAATTTTATATAAATCATGGGGAATATTATTACCAAGGGATGCTTCCCAACAGGTTGAAAAAGGGAAAACCCTTAGTTTCCTTGATGAAGCTGACCCGGGAGACCTGGCTTTTTTTGATAATGAAGAAGGACAAATCACTCATGTAGGGATCATTTTAGAAAATTCCAGGATTCTTCATGCTTCCGGAAGAGTCAGGATAGATAAGCTGGATCATCAGGGAATCTATAACAAGGATTTAGATAAGTATACACATAAATTAAGAGTATTAAAAAGAATAAAATAAATTCCTATGTCTTATACCTATGAATATCCCAGAGCAGCTTTAACCACGGACAGTGTTATTTTCCTGAATGAAGCACATACAGCATGGATACTGCTCATTAAAAGAAAAAATCCACCATTCAGGGATAAATGGGCACTTCCGGGAGGATTTCTTGAAATGGATGAAACATTACTGGAATGTGCCAACAGGGAATTAAAAGAAGAAACAGGGCTCTCAGGTATTGATATGAAACAATTCAAAGCATTTGACCGTCCCGACAGGGATCCGAGACACAGGACAATATCAGTGGTGTTTGTGGGTTTTTGTCATGACCCGAACATTCCACTTGAAGCAGCTGATGATGCCAGTGAAGTACAGTGGTTTAATATTGATGAACTACCTCCCCTCGCGTTTGACCATGATGAAGTAATCCATCAGGCTCGAAATAATTTTTTGTAAAAAAGGTAATCAGATATCTTAAATTGAGTTGTTGGGCAAAAAACAAAACCCTGATGCTTATCGCAACAGGGTTTATAATATACATCAAATAATATCATTAAACAATCATTCCGGCCCCGACTGTTTCGTTTGTACCCTCGTCAATGAGAATTACACTGCCGGTTATTCTGTTCTTTCTATATGAATCATAAAATAAGGGTTTTGTTGTCCTGATTTTAACCCTGGCAATTTCATTCAAACCAACAGAAATATCATTTTCAGCTTTTTCAAGGCTGTTGATATCCATTTTAAAATCAACTTCCTTAACCACACATCGCAAATCACTGGTTGTATGACGCAATGCATATTTACCGCCCAGTTTTAAAGGGGTTTCATTTAACCAGCATAGCATCATTGTAATATCCTGACTAATTTGCGGTCCGTTATCTGCCTTCACGATCATGTCTCCTCTGCTTATATCAATATCATCCTCCAGTGTGAGGGTAACGGATTGCGGTGCAAAGGCAATTTCCCGGGGCCCGTTAAAAGTGTCAATTGACTTAATGGTAGAAGTAAATCCTGATGGCAACACTTTTACCGATTCCCCTGGTTTGAATACGCCTCCTGCAATTCGTCCGGCATATCCCCTGTAATCATGGAATTCATCTGATTGAGGACGGACTACATACTGAACAGGGAAACGGGCATCAAGATGGTTGTGATCACTGCCAATATGTATATTTTCCAGCAGGTACATCAGGGTAGGACCCTGATACCAGTCCATTTTTGTGGATCTTTGTACTACATTATCTCCTTTTAGCGCACTGATGGGTACAAACCGTACATCCTGAATGTCCAGTTTGGATGCAAAAGCGTGAAAATCATCCTTGATTTTTTCAAAGACTTCTTCTTTGTATTCCATTAGGTCCATCTTGTTGATGCAAACAATTACATGAGGGATCTGCAACAAAGAAGCAATATAGGCATGCCTGATTGTCTGTTCCAGCACACCGTTGCGTGCATCAACCAAAATGATGGCAGCGTTTGCAGTCGATGCACCGGTAACCATGTTTCGTGTATACTGAACGTGCCCGGGCGTATCAGCAATGATAAATTTTCGTTTGGGAGTTGCAAAATACCGGTATGCAACATCAATGGTAATTCCTTGTTCTCTTTCAGCCCGGAGTCCATCAGTCAATAGTGCCAGATTAACATGTTCTTCCCCTTTGCGCTTACTAACCAGCTCAATGGCTTCCATCTGATCTTCAAATATGGCTTTACTGTCAAATAGTAACCTGCCAATGAGTGTGCTTTTACCGTCATCAACACTACCGGCTGTAGTAAAACGCAGCAGTTCCATATCTAAATAACCACTCTCTTTCAAGGATGTATCTTTGGTTGTTTCTGTCATGTCTGGGAAATATAGGATTACAAATTTCTTTTAAAAATAACCTTCCTTTTTGCGATCTTCCATTGCAGATTCTGATCGTTTATCATCATAACGTCCACCCCTTTCAGTTACACGGGTGGCCGCCACTTCCTGGATAATGTCTTCCAGCGTATTAGCTTCGGAAAGAGTAACTCCGGTGCAGGTCATATCACCAATTGTGCGGCATCTTACATTACGTACCTCAATTTTTTCGTTGTCCTTTAGCTGCATAAAAGGTGCTGTAGCAAGCCAAACCCCATCCCTGTTAAATACTTCACGCTTGTGGGTAAAATATAAATCCGGAATTTCAATATTTTCCATCAATATGTACTGCCAAACATCCATTTCGGTCCAGTTGCTAAGCGGGAACACCCTGAAATGCTCGCCCATTCTTTTTTTACCATTAAAAATATTCCACAATTCCGGCCGTTGATTTTTAGGATCCCACTGCCCGAATTCATCGCGGTGAGAGAAAAAACGTTCCTTTGCACGTGCTTTCTCTTCATCTCTCCGTCCTCCACCCAGTGCACAATCAAACTTTAGTTCTTCAATAGCGTCGAGTAAGGTGACGGTTTGCAACATATTGCGGCTGGCATTAATACCCTTTTCTTCCACCGCTTTGCCCTGATCAATAGAATCCTGAACAAAACGGACAATACAGGTAGCACCAGTTTTTTCCATCAGCTGATCACGAAATTCCAGTGTTTCCGGAAAATTATGACCCGTATCAATGTGCATCAAAGGAAAAGGAACTTTTGCCGGCCAGAATGCCTTACGCGCGAGATGAAACATTATAATGGAATCTTTCCCTCCTGAAAAGAGAAGTACAGGACGTTCAAACTGGGCTGCAACCTCCCGCATCACATAGATTGACTCAGACTCAAGCTCGCGGAGATGGTTGATATAATATTTTTTCATAAATGACAATTTTCCAAATAAAGCTTTAAAAAGACAGAAATATATTTTCTTTTTATTTTGAAATGCAAAGATAACAAATTTGAACAAAAGGCAAGAAAAGCATGTTATTGATAGTATTAAATATACGAAATTATAAAATTAATTAAAATAGCACCTAAATATTTCAGATACAGCCCAATAGTTTATAGCTGAACTGACATAAAAGAATTTGCAACCTAATGTCCCTCTTGAGCAGTGAATAGGTCAGATGAAAAATTCGCCGAACAGATAACTCAATTCTGTAAAATATTTATTATTTCTTAATGGGTAGTTAATTTTCGTTAAGGATGACCTTAACTGTTACTTAACATCGAGCAATAAAAATATTTTTTTTTAATTACTTTTACAATTCACCTAATATTAAAAACCCCGAAAAATGAAATTATCATTACCAAAGAACAGTGGAAGTAACATTCTGAGGTTATTTGCAGTTTTTGTTTTATTGTCTTTTTCTGGCTTGACTCATGCACAGCTTTCTGAAAAAGGAACACCGCCAGGTTTTTCTCTTTCTGAATTAAAAAGTGCAGTG
>DASQZP010000737.1:0-6071 GCA_035638655.1 Bacteroidales bacterium | reverse complement strand
GATGTACCTTTTTTCTGGCCTGCCAATCAACCTTCATTTGTGGCACCTTTTGTCTATAATTATGCCGGTGCACCGGAAAAGGCTCAGGTACTGATACGCCATTCCCTCAATACTATTTTCAGTAACAGTCCGGGTGGACTGCCTGGCAACGATGATCTGGGAGCCACTTCGGCAATGTATTTGTTTGAGCTAGCAGGTATGTATCCACTGATACCGGGAGTGCCTGAATTTACGCTTACCGGTTGTATGGCCGACCGGATTCGCTTCAGGCTTGACAATGGAGGTACACTGACAATTGTGTCCCACAGGAGTAATGGTTCAGTGGCTATTGTCAAACAAATCAAAATAAACGGCAAAAGTACTGACAGCTATTTTATAAAGATTGATGACCTGATCAATAACGGGAAGGATATTACCGTTGAGTTTTTCTATTAATTGTGTTTGTTTAGTGAAGTCTTTTTCCCTGATATTTACCGGCCGCCAGGAAAATGATTCATTCACTATGGTCAGGGAAACTTTATTATGAATGCATAATGGGTGTTGTTCTAATATTAGTGATGCGTGAAATTCCCGGTAGTTATAGTTTTAGATCTTTATCCAGCCTTGTCTCGTAATAAGTAATCCCATTTTCCACTACAGGTGCATTTGCAGTTATCGTGTTGATAAAATTAATCATGCCCGCTTCCGGTATACGTGTAAAACTAAGTGAGGTAGTGCCCACAAGCCTGTAAGGCTTATTATGTTCATCCATTACTGAAAAAGGCATGGTAAAACCCTCTTCTACTTCTTCCCATTTATAAAGAAGAATATAATCATCCCCATCCTTATAAATATTGTAATGTAGTATGGGAGGCTTGCTTTCGTATAAAAACTTATTGAAGAAAGGGGAAAGGTCAGTTCCGGCATATTCGTTTGCCATGTTAGTAAAGTCAGTGGTTGTAATGCTACGGTATTTGTAGCGCTGATAAAAATCTCTTATTAACTGCATAAAACGTTGGTCGTCATTCATGATGCAACGCAGGTTATGCAGCATAATGGCACCTTTATAATAGATATCCCCTCCTGCAAAAGAGTTCTCGTTGATTCCTTTGTTGCCTACCATTGGCCAAAGGTTGAGGATGTACCCAATGCGTGAAAGTACTTCCTTTTGATACTGATCATAACCATATTCATATTCCATAAACAGCAATTCGGAATAGGTGGCAAATGATTCGCTGATCCAGGCATCGGCCATATCAGCAAAGGAAACAGCATTGCCCCACCATTCGTGAGCAGTTTCATGGACAATAATATAATCATATTCATTTATCAGGAAGTCCTGTCTTCGATGCTTGAATTCATCACCATAGGCAATGGCACCCTGGTGCTCCATGCCCTCGTAAGGCGATTCCACCAGCGCAAAGCCGTCACGGGGAAACGGGTAGGGACCAAACAGTTGTGTATAAGCCCGGAGTACTTCTTTTGATTGTCTGAACAGGTTGGAGGCAATTTCTTTATGTTTGGGTAAAACATAATAATCGAGTTGAAGAGTATCATTTTCGTATACCAGGGTATCCTGCACATCCTGGTAATTGCCGCAATAGAATGTAGCGTCATAACTGGGCATGGGGTAATGCTCCATCCAGGTGTAACGGGTATAATGGCCAGGTGCAGGCTCTTCACTCATTAGATTGCCATTTGAGATAACCTTGTATTTTTCCGGAACGGCCATACTAATGCGCATTGAGTCAGGTTTGTCTGACAGGTGGTCTTTTACAGGCCACCAGGAAGAAGCTCCCAGGTGTTCACAAGCCACACTTACAAACCGGTTAAACGCGTAATCCCTCTTCCATACAAAGCCACCCTGCCAGGGCGGGTCAACAGCTTTTCCCGGCCGGCCGTGGTAATAAACAGTGAGATTGTCACTCATAGTTGGCTGGAGGGTGTCACCCAGATCTACGAATACTGCATTGTACTTCCTGCTGTATGCCAGGATTTTTCCTGCGCTGGTGATACTGTCGATAGTGAGATTATCGAAAAGGTCAAGCTGCATCTGCCGGAACGGTTGTTTTATTTCAAACGAGATGGTGTTATGTCCTGTAATGCTTTTTTTCATCGGCAACAGTCGAAGAGACAGGTCATAGAAATGTACATCATACCCCGTTCTGCAGCGACTCAGGTTGCCACGAAGTGTATCTGCTTCAGTATAGACAGTACGGATCTTACCGGCATACATCTCCCTGTCGGGATAATATTGTTTTTTCAGTTTTTTCATTATGAACTCGGGAGAACAGAACTTTTTATAAAGTCTTTTTTGCTGCTTGTCGAAGGATTTAAACCCCAGTTCTTTGGCTTTATCAAAATCATGACAGGCACCGGAGATATCATACAATATCACATCAGCGACGGCTCTATTTGCATAAATATAACCTCTGGAACTGTCTATTTGAAGTATATAATCAATATAGTAAACAGCATTGATTATGTCCCTGGTTGAATAGATTGAATCCATCATATTGTCCAGGTTGTTATAATTTATATAAAGAACAGAATCATTTTGAGCTTTAAGCGGGGAAGCTAATATAATTATACCTGTAAACAGAAACAGAAGTAGTTTTTTCATAACTCACTGTGAATATTTGAAAAGAGATAGATCATTATTATTCCCTGGTTGAAACCCCTGTAATTTTTATTCCAACGGTTAAAGTTAATAATTTTTGATACTCATCTTTACTCCATTCCATGTTAAATATTCATTTATTAGATTTATACATTCTGAAAATAAATTCCTTAAGATGAATTTACCCAGGTAAACCCAATTGATTTATTTTCTACTCATCTATATATACTTTAAATTCATTTTCAGGCATATAATTAATTTTGTGCCAGAACCAGGTTTGTTTATTTTCTCTTGTTTCTGATGAATCAGGAGTAATTGAAAAGGACTTTAGTGATACAGTTTTGTCTGCAGTCAGTGTATATACTGCCTTTTTAAGAGGTACATCCCACGTTTTTGTTGAGGTGAGCAGGTAAGTGTTCACAGTGTCGGTTGGCTGCCGATAGAAAATATTTATTTGTAACGTGTCTTCCGGCGAAATTGTAATGCTGAAAACGATCCCGTTTGTTCTTTTCCTGTAAGCCAAAGGTTGCACAGTATTTATGTTTAATATCCTGATACTGTCAATTAGCGTGGTTGCTACAGGGAATGGATAAAGGATATTTGAGGAGTGTGTTTCACTGGTATTGTTTACGAAGGTGTAAATTCCGTTTATAGTAAAATATTTCTGATCAATTCCAAAGTCAATTGCTTCATCATTAAACGTTAAAGGCTGCTGAGCATGGGCCTGCCATAAACAAACTGTCAGAAGAAAGACTGACAAAAGTATTTTTCTCATTGTTTTACCAGTTGAAGCACCTGTCTGATTTTTCCATTGAGCCTGAAGCGTAAAAGATAGACTCCCTTATTCAGTTTTGAAGGCATAGGTAATTCCCCGGAATTATCCTGTATCCTGTATTGTTGAACCATCTTGCCTTCTGCTGAATAGAGTTCTACATATGCCCTTGTAGATTTGACCGGTACGGCAACCTCATACCGGAGTGTGCTTTCTTGTAAAGGATTTGGGAATATTTTGAACAAATTTCCGGCACCATGCCTGGTTTGAGGAATGTCATTAATTACTTCATTGAGGTATATATTTTGTTCAACATCAGTATCGGGCAAAACAGTTAAATCAAGTGGTTCAATTTGCAATGTGTCTATGACAAAATAGTGGAAACAGGTATTATACAGTTCGTCCCTGTCACATAACCAGATAAGATTGGTTTTGTAAAATGCACTATAAAGGTTAATCGAATAGGAACCATCAGCATTTACCTTAAATCCGTCAGAGAAGTAACCTTCTTCCATGCAGGCTACTCCTACAGGGTACGGACTGAAATTAAACATGCCTCCTGTTACCGGATTATTGTCCATGTCGTAGATATATCCATGGACAGCGCCTTTTAACGGAGTTGCTTCCTCAAAAAGACAGTGATACTTATTCCAAAGATATTCCGGGAAGAGCGCACCAATAGACTGTCCTTCCCCAGGAGCGGGTAGAGTAGCATTGGGATAGTCTCCGAAAATAACAGTTTCAGTCAACGTGTCCTGTTGTTCTTTATTCCATTTCTTAAACCAGGTGATAATAGTGACGGAATCACCGGCAGGATTAATATTGACGGGATTATCCAGGCTATCTGCAGTGATTAATTTGAAATCATTATATAGTGCTTCATCAAATAGATATTTGCTTCTGCCTGAAGAAGAGCTTATCAGAACACTGTCAAAACTTCCCTGAACTCCCAGTTTCATTTTCCATTGTTGCTGCGCATCAAATGAAAGTCGGTATAACCATACAGTAGGCAATTCTACAGGGTTTGCCAGAATAAGTCCTGAGACCAGACTGATCAGAGAACAAAGTAAAATACTGATAATTTTTTTCATTTTGAATAAATGTGTTTGAGTGTAATCATGAAATACTCCTTTTGATGAACAGATGGAGAAAATATATTCTAATTTGTCTTAGTATCCCGCAACACAATTCTATATAATACATAAATATAAAAAAAAGAGAATTAATATCCAATCTCAGAAAATAATTATACTTCAGAAATTGAATAAATTAACAAGGCAAAATAACAATTATACATGACAAAATGTAAAATAAAATTGCTTAAATGTAAACAAAACTATACATTTGTCTGTAATAATCTTAAATAAATTCACAATGAAATCGTATCTGCCTTATTTTTTTAGAAAAATCGGGATTGTTTTTGTGTTGGTTGCTTTTGTCCTTTCCTTTACAGCCAATCTTGATGATATTACCAGGGGATTTGCTGAAGGGTATAACGGCACGCAAAACCCGGATACTGGGCGTACGATACACGTACCTGATGCGGATATTATCTCATCGGAATTGTCGGTCCGGCTGATATGGATTAGTCTTGCCCTGTCACTAAGTGGTTTGCTGATGTATATATTCTCAAGAGAAAAGGTGGAAGATGAGTTCATACGTAAATTGCGCTATATGAGCCTGTCAAGGTCACTGCTGTATTCCTGGCTGTTTGCTGCAGTCTTTATGGTTGTGAATAAAAAGACAGAATTTGGTGGCATCTACATACTGCAGCTGCAGCTTATCCTGTATGTGGTTATCTACAACTATTACAAGAAGTGGAAATTTGCCTGAGGGGTTCATTCATTAAAAGGAAAACATTTTGAAAAATGCATTAAAAGTTGAGCGGGCACGTCGGGATCTTACGCAGGCCGCTCTGGCCGGGCTGGTAGGTGTTAGTCGTCAGACCATCAATGCCATAGAACTTGGCAAATTCATTCCCTCCACAGTATTGGCACTGAAGATTGCCCATGTTTTTGAAATGAGTGTGCATGATGTTTTTGAACTGGAGGAAAGAGACTGGTTGAAACCCTGAAGGGGCGGCAAGGGTTTCATATAGAGGCGTGAAGTAAGGACTAGCCATTTTACTACAAATATGCCACCTCTACAAGGTGTTGTTCCCGGTAAAAATCTGTTTTTGATTTTTAAAAACGAAGCTCCTCTGTCACATTGTCTCCTTGTTACTTTGTTACTATAATTACCTTTCATTCCCCTCTCAGCAAGCCATGCAGGCTGTTACGGTTGATTTTGTCAGTTTCGGTGCGGGGGAAATGTTTGATAAACAGCACTTTTTTCGGTCTGCTAAAAGGTTCCAGCAACCGGTTCATGTCTTCTTTCAGTGTCCTTATGTGTGTTTCCTCCCATTTATCTCCTTCGATCACAAGTACAATCTGTTCTCCCAGTTTGGCATCAGGCAGGGAGCTGATTACAAAGGGCTGAAGGATCAAGGGCCCCAGCTGTTGCTCGATGTGTTCAGGAGAAAATTTGATACCACCGCTGTTAATAAGGTTATCGATCCGGCCCAGCCAGATAAACTGCTTTTTGCCTTTCAACTCAGTCAGGTCGTTGGTAATTATTGGTTTTTCACTAATGTAGGGTGCATTAATCACCAGACAACCTCTTTCATCCCGACTAATATCAATTCCTTTGAATACCTTGAAC
>DASQZP010000736.1:0-5428 GCA_035638655.1 Bacteroidales bacterium | reverse complement strand
GTTATCAAAATAGATGATGGGAAATCCATTAAGGACATTTGTGTTAAAAAGCGGTTGATTCACTGCTGTTCCCTGTGAAGCATCGGTACCGTTTCCGGACCGGTCGGTCCAGAGAGGAACAGGATCGTTATTATTTAAAGTAAGACTATTCGCATCCAGCCATAAAATATTTTTAGGCTGACTGGCAGAACCATCGGCATTCCCAACACCACCCGGACCTGTTTGTGCATTTAGCGTTACAATAACAGAGAGAAATATAAACAGGAAAGCAATTATTTTTTTAAGAAACGAATATACGTTGTCCATAGTCATAAACATAAAAACACAAATCCCCTCAGGAATTTGCTTCAAGTAATTTCAAATAAAATACTAACAGGTTTAAGGAACTCCTGTAGCAACTGATGTTCACTTCTACTGGAAATAAGTAAACAAGTTTCATTTTAAGGTCTGCAATTCTTTATGATTTCTATTTTTTTTGACCAATTGCAATTTTTTTTTTGATAAAATGAATTTATCTTACATTAGCACTTTAACAGGATTTATTTCAGCAAAATAGAAGAAATGTTTGTTGGGTAGGATGCAACCGAACTGAATTCTCTTTTTATCCAATAAACGCTGGACAAACAAATTTCCATCACAATTTTGTGGAATTATTTCCACACAATAATAAGGGTTGAATATCTAAAGGTACCAGCTAATCATGCTTGATGAATTAATAACTATTTGGAGAAACTACCGGTGAAATATTTCAATTTTCAATTGAAATCAGAAAAATTAATTATGGTTCGCATTTACGGAAAATAAATTACAATAGTATTTTTTTCATTTTCCATCCATTACTATCTGGTGTTATCGCTGTTTCAGTATACCCATTCATACTTAATAACAGATCAGCCTCATCCAGTCCGGCAACTATTTCTTCAGGGCGATGGGCATCCGAATTAGTCATAACCGGAATATTTTTTTCTCTTATGGCAGAAATAATCCAGTTAGAAGGGTAAAAATCATTACTTCTGCCCTTATAAAAGCCACGGGTATTAATTTCGACTATACATTTTGTCTCTGCTATTAAATCCAGCGTGCGCAATACTTCATCCCTGTACCAGGATTCCGCTTCATTAAATAATTTTGTACGCCTCAGGGGTTGTTTGATCTTATCAATATGCCCGATTATATCCGGTTTTTCTTCGGAAACCATCTCTCTGATTAGTTCATAATATCGCTTTACCAGGAGTCTGATATCATTTCCGAATACATTGTTAAGTCCTTCCTCAAAAATCTCGAATTCCCCGTCGATATTCCAGGGAGTACCATCAGGCAGTTGATCAATGATATGTACCGATCCAATTGTATAGTCCAGGGACAAAGTCCTTTTCAGGTATTCAAAATATCCAATTCTTTCAGGTAGATAATCAATTTCCAGTCCTGCCAGGATATTTATTTTATCTTTATATTTCAATTTCAAAGACCTGATAGTATTCCGGTAATTATTCAGATCACTTTCTTTCATTGACCATGTTGTTTCAAAGGGCAAGGGAGCATGACAGGAAAAGCCATACACACTCATTCCTTTTTTAACAGCTTCAAGCACATATTTTTCAGGCTCATCACTACCATCACTAAATTGGGTATGGCTATGGAGATTTGTTTGTCCCATGAAAAGTTAAATTTGAATTTTTAAGCAAAAAACAGAAAAGTATTACTCTCCCGACCGGCAAAGATAAGGCATTATTAAAAAGCCCGGCAAAAACACACCGGGCAAAATATAAATCATTCTATTGAGTGTACTCCGAAAAGCCAATAAAAGGATTTTCAGCTACTTTTTGCCCCAAGCCCTAAAGGGTGAAATAGCTGAAAATCAGACACCCTGCCTGTACTGCTTTCGGCAGGCAGGCCTTTAGGGTAAGGGGCAAATTCTGATTTTCAGTTTTACTTAATAAAGTACTTTTCGGAGTGGAATCATCCATTCAATAAATTTCTTTTACCATCCCGGAGTGAAATTAAGTCCGAATGAGGCATCCTTGAGACCATTCCCCTGAAGCGGAATTGCATAATAGGGTTCCAGTATCAATGCACCAAAGAGGTTTACCCTTAAAGAAACTCCGGTAGATAGTAACAACGGTCTTTCGGATTGATTTGAAGATTTTAGTTTGAATACAGGATGTGTATAATCAGTCCAGGCAACACCAGCATCTGTAAACAATGCAAGCTGGGTCAGAAATAGCTTTGATTTGATCAGTGCCAGCTGTTCCGGACCCGTAAAAGGCAGGCGCACCTCAAAATTGGCCACTGCAATTTTACTTCCGTATAAACTGTTATAAGTACTGTTTCCCCTGATATAGCTGTTTTGGTATACGTTACTTGTCAGGCTGCCAAATCCCCGTATCAACCAGGGATAACCGATATACAGGGGCGACATGATGTTATTCTCCGAATCTTTCCCGTACCGCCCGTAATGATACAACCGGACAGCCAGGCTAACGGGTTTTACAAACATATATTTCCGGAAATCGGCAAGCGCCGTATACATGCCAACCGACCCAAAATATTTTTCAACTTCAAAGCGAGACCTGCTGCCTCTCAGCGGAGAAGTCATTCCAAAGTAGGAATTATCCGTTACATACGCAGCATTAAGCTGCTGTAGATTAAAACCATCCGGAGCAGGCAGGTTTCGCTCCCTTGTAACACCCAGGTTATAGTACCCCAGGTAGTAATTATTATAGCGGTCAATACGGTAATAATACCAGGACAAGGCCCCTCCCACTTCAATTCGTTGTGTCTGCGAAATGGGATAATAACCGAATACAGATACCTGGTCCTGAAACATTCTGATAATATCCAGCATCAGGTTATCTACCGGTGTCAATGAATCTCCTAACTGAAGGGTATCCTTTTTGATAGAATAGGATCCAAACCGATAGGGTATATGCGATACAGAACCTCCCCAGTTGAGCCTGTTTTTCTGATTTATATAGGAAACCTGACCGCCAAAATCATATATTTCGCCATTCAGTGATACGCCCGCGTACAACTGATTGTTTCCCACGATATCAGAGAATAACATCTCCACACTTCCGGCCATACCGGTACCATATCTACTGGTAGATACCCCAACGCCTGAATTTCCTATATAGGTAAGCTGGAATTTGGGTTTGTATGGTAATCTTTTTATCGCCGAGTCACTTAATTCCCTGTATACCCTGTTTGATTCAATATTTTTGTCCACGAAGCCGGGCTGAATGTGTTTGTAGGGTGGTAAAATGGCAGCATCAAAATTGATATCAAGCGGATCAACCTCTTCTTCTTTAAAGTCTTTTCCATTGGCTTCATACAGGGTATAACCATTATTTAAATAATAAGTATATACCAGTTGATCATTGTCCCTGGCAATGGTCACTGCCGGGGCTATTTCGGTGATACCACTTATTCCAGTCATGTAATTGGTCAACCTGTATACCCGCATGCTATCCAATGAATAACGGTAAAGATTTCTGAATCCGTCACTGTTGGAAAGAAAATAAACAGACCGGTTGTCTGAAGAGAAAAGCGGATTCAGGTTTGAGGCCCTGGGGAATACCGGTAATAATTGTTCTTTTCCCGTTTTAGTATCCAGTATTGCGATGCTGTATCCTTCCGGCGCACCGGTTTTGGTGGGATTGAAAGAACCTTTATCTGTCGAAAAAACAATATAACGCCCGTCAGACGACCATTGCGGCTGTAAATTAGCATAGTAATCGTCTGTCAGCCTTTTTACTTTCTTAGTTTTCAGGTTGAAAAGATACAGGTCACTCTGCCCTTCCACCAGACCGGATACCAAAATATTTTCCCCATCGGGCGACCAGGCTGGATTGGCAAAAGCGTTCACTCCAGGTATTTCATAAATATGACTTTTATGCACATTATCAACATCCATTACCAGTAACTGATTCTTACCCTTTCCCACTACAACAAATGCAAACTGTTTGCTGTCCGGAGACCACGTACCGCTGGATTCAAGATAATTGTAATCATCAATCTTATTGCTTTGCGCGCGGGTTCCCATTCGTTTGATAATTTTTCCGGTTTTTGCATCTGCCAGGAACATATCCAGCGTAAATACATCTTTCTCAGACAAAAAAGCAAGGTATTTGCCATCCGGGCTCAGGGAAGGGCCAATATTAATTTCTCCGGCATTCTCTTTGGAAACAATATGCTTTCCGGTCAACTGGTCAACCGAATCAGTTAAAAACCGGCTGTAATATTCTTTTGTGCTGCCTGCCCACATATTTGAAAAAGTCTCGCTGTTAAAACCCAGCAAGCTGTCAATTGCAGCATCGTAACCAAATTTGGCAGTCTGAAGAAATAGGGGCACGATCATTCTGTCGCCATACATTTTTGACACAAAAGCCCAGAATGCTTCACCATATCGATAGGGGAAATATTTCCCGGGATTCTTTGTCATATCATCGAGGGAAGGAAAATCGTCGTTCAGAATTGCATCGCGCATCCACATGGCAGTAAGCCCGTCAACACTCCCGATGGATAAATATTCTGCCATTCCTTCCACCATCCACAAAGGCAGATTTCGTATGGAATTCAATGACGTTGAATCGCCGTGAATAAGCATATGATATTGAAAAGCGTGCACCATCTCATGACCAAGCACGTGATTACTAAGCGCATCCGAATACATGACAGGCAGTACGATCCGGTTCCTGAGTGCTTCAGTAACACCTCCGGTACCAACGCCAATCAGACCGCTAATGGCTGTTGTCTGCTGAAAATCAGGATGATTAGAATAAAGAAGTACCGGATTGGGAGTTTTAAATGTATCTCTGAAAACCTGCTGATGCATCTTATACCATGTTTCCGCCAGAGAAGCATACCGTGTCAGAAAACTGTCATTATGCAGGTAATTGTAAATATCAAAATGAGGTGTTCTGGTTACATGGTAATTAAAGCTGCGGTACGATGGCTTGTTACGACCGAAATACTGCGCTTTTGTCAGTTGAGGCCCTGAAAAGATAAGTAAAACAAATAGTATTATTGACTTACTGAATTGATATCTAAATGTTTCATCAGGTTTAAGCATAACTACAGTTTAAGTTATTTATTGTTTTCTGTCACAGGTGATCTGAAAACCTGTCATATCTAAGGTGTAATCCGAAAAAATCAAAAGCTATGCCACAGCATACAATTAACTGTTAAAAAACCTGAATTATGTGGCTTTTTAATATTTTAATGCACATTATTTGAGTCTGCTCCGAAAAGCCAATACCAGGATTTTCAGTTACTTTTTGCCCTGAGCCCTAAAGGGTAAAGTAGCTGAATATCAGGCTCCCTGCCTGAACTGTTTTCGGCAGGCAGGCCTTTAGGGGAACTTAGCGAAGCGATCTTACGACCAGCATGAGCCTGAGATAGTGTGAAGGAGTAAAGGGGGCTGCGCGTT
>DASQZP010000735.1:0-8069 GCA_035638655.1 Bacteroidales bacterium | reverse complement strand
CTGAATAAATTTCAGCAGATTGATTACAAACGTGGCGTCATACTGGCTGCTTTTAACGTGGGAAGTGCATACCGGCATCTCAGGGATTTCAAAAAATCTCTGAAATATTACAACTCCAGTCTTAAAATGGCCCGAAGGTATGGCTTTAAATACCATATTCAGGATACTTATCAGTCACTTGCTGACTTGTATGTAGATATGAATGATCACCAGCAGGCTTTAAAATATTTCAAGTTATATACTCATTTAAAGGATTCTTTGAATAATGCTGAGAGCAAAGAGGATATAAATAAACTCGAGGCAAAATTTAATCTTGATCTCAAAGAATCTGAACTTGCCAAGAAGAACACTGAATTGAAATATCAGCAGTATTTCAATTATTCTCTTATAGCAGGAGGCTTGTTTTTACTTATATTTACTGTTTTTATTTATCGTGCTTACCGTCAAAAGAAAAGGGCAAAGGCAGAAATCGAAAAGCATCGTGATCAACTTGAGGAATTAGTAAAACAGCGCACAGAAGAGTTGCAAATTGAAATTAATGAAAGAAAGACAGCTGAAGAATCAGATCGTTTAAAATCAGCATTTCTGGCTAATATGTCCCATGAGATCAGAACACCAATGAATGCCATCGTTGCTTTTTCTGAATTTTTAAAAGATCCGGATATCACACAAGATAAACGAAACGAGTTTATCAACCACATCACATCATGCAGTTCCAGTTTGCTGCAACTTATTGATGATATTATTGACAGTGCAAAAATTGAGGCCAGGCAACTTAAAATTACAAAAGAAACATTTGAGGCAGGACTAATACTAAAACAAATTTTTGCAATATACAGCAAAACAAAACTTTCCAGGGGTAAAAATAATATCGATTTGCGAATCAACATGCCAGAAGAAGCAAAGCCATTATACATCAAATCCGATTTGGTAAGATTTAAACAAATTTTCTCGAATTTATTAGACAATGCTTTCAAATATACAGACAATGGTTTCATTGAATTTGGTTATCGTGAACCGCTGAACGGCTTCGTTCCTTTTTATGTGAGAGATGCTGGTATTGGTATTAGTCCTAAAAAACATGAACTCATATTTGAACGTTTTGGGCAAGCGGATAATTCAATTGCCCGGAGTTTTGGGGGTACCGGCCTCGGACTAAATATTTGCAAGAACCTGGTGGAATTACTTGGTGGTAATATATGGGTTGAATCTGAACCAGGCAAGGGGGCACTTTTCCTTTTTACTTTGCCATACCAGCGGTATAACGGACAAATTTTGCAAACCGAAATTAAATCTTCAGAACCGAATAAATTAATTGAAGATCATTTTGACTGGCATAAATATACTATCCTGGTGGCAGAAGACGATGATTTAAATTACCGTGTGCTTGAACTGGCGCTTACCAAAACTAAAGCAGAATTGCTCAGAGCTAAAAACGGAAAAGAGGCAGTTGAAGCCTGCCTGAATAATGATCATATAAGTCTGGTTTTAATGGATATTCAAATGCCCGAGATGGATGGTTATCAGGCTACTAAACTAATAAAGCAACAGAGGGGTGATTTACCTGTTATTGCTCAGACAGCATTTGCAATGTCTGAAGAAGAAAATAAGTGCATGCGGGAAGGTTGTGATGATTATATTTCCAAGCCAATTAAAATTGAATCACTGCTATTCAAACTGAATAAATTTCTGAACTGATTGCAGCTTGTTTTTATGCAATTCTTTAGCAAAAAAATCAATGGGAATTGCAGCAGATCAACTTCAAGATTCAAGCTTTCTTTAACATTTTCAGTATTGATTTGTTAATTTTACAGGAACCAACAAAAACTGAAAAATTATGAAGTTAAAAGATAAATCATGTGTACCATGTGAAGAAAGTGTGAAACCAATGACACAGGAAGAGATACAGCCTTATCTCAATGAACTTCAGTTAAAATGGGAGGTTGTTGATAATAAAATGATCCGAAACAAATTCACTTTCAAGGATTTCATGCAAAATATGGTGTTTGTTAATGAGGTTGCAGAATTGGCTGAAGCAGAAGGACATCATCCCGATTTGCATATTTTTTATGCCGACCTGGTTATTGAGTTGTCAACACATAATATAGGAGGACTATCAGAAAATGATTTTATTCTGGCCTCCAAGATTGAATCAATACCACGTAATCAATAATAAACCGGTATTAGAAAATGGGAATTCTGAATAGTAAAATGGGGTTATACACCGACCATTATGAGTTGACTATGGCCCAGGCTTATTTTTTAACCGGCAGGCATCTAAATCAGGCGGTATTTGATTATTTCTTCAGAAAATTGCCTTTTAATGGCGGATATGTAATATTTGCAGGATTGAATGAATTACTACCGGCAATTGAACAGTTCAGGTTTGATAAAGAAGATATCCTTTTCCTTGAAAGCATAGGTTTTGATAAAAAATTCACGAAATACCTGAGCGATTTCTCTTTTGAAGGCAATATTTATGCTCCAGGAGAAGGGGAGGTGGTTTTTCCCAAAGAACCACTTATTAGAGTTGAAGGAAATATCATTGAGACTCAGTTAATTGAAACGATGTTGCTGAATCTTATTAATTTTGAGTCACTTATTGCTACCAAAGCCGCCAGGATACGTTTTGCTGCAGGAGATAGTATAGTTATTGATTTTGGGTTGCGTCGTGCACAGGGCTTTGGAGGCATTCAGGCCAGCAGGGCAGCGATGATCGGCGGCATGAATGCCACTTCAAATCTCTATTCTGCCAGATTATTTGGTGTGCCGTCTTCCGGGACTCAGGCACATTCCTGGATTCAGACTTATGACAGTGAACTTGAGGCTTTTCGGGATTTTGCAACCAGGTATCCTGATAATTGTATTATCCTCGTGGATACCTATGATACACTGCAGTCTGGTGTACCCAATGCTATTAAAGTCGCCAGGGAAATGGAGCAGACAGGTCATAAACTTAAAGGTATCAGACTGGATAGCGGAGACCTCGCTTATCTTAGCAAAAAGGCCCGTAAGATGCTGGACGATGCCGGCCTGCATTATGTTAGTATTGTGGCATCTAATCAATTGGATGAGCATCTTATTAAGAGTCTAAATCAGCAGGGAGCAGCAATTGATTCATATGGTATTGGAACCCGGCTGGTAACGGGAATGACAGATGCTGCCCTGGATGGTGTTTATAAGTTATCCGGATATAACGGACAACCTAAACTGAAAATGTCGGATAATATTGAAAAACTAACACTACCAGATAAAAAGAAAATAATTCGTTACTTTGATAATGACGGCTATTTTTATGCCGACGCCATAACACTTCTCAATGAAGATAATCCGGAAAGAATGATACATCCGGATAATCCGGATATCGTTAACAGTAAAATTCACTCATTCCGGAAAGAAGAAATTTTACAACCTGTAATGAAAAAGGGTCAAATTGTTGCACTCGAAAAAGATATAAAAAAGATTGCAAAGTTTTCAGCAAACCGACTGAAGTTGTTGCCTGGAGAACACAAAAGATTTGAAAATCCACATGTTTACAAAGTTGGTCTGAGTGACAAATTGTTTACCTTACGTAAAAAAATAGTTGCATCACATAAATCTCATATATTAGGAGGATAATTATGAAAGCATTATTGATAGTAGATGTTCAGAATGATTTTTGTCCAGGAGGTGCATTACCAGCTCCTGATGGTGATAAAGTAGTTCCTGTTATTAACAGAATTATGGATAAATTTGATCTCATTGTAGCCTCTAAGGACTGGCATAATGAGAATAATGAAGTACATTTTGAAAAGTGGCCAAAACACTGTATCAAGGGTACTGAAGGAGCAGCTTTTCACCCCGACCTTAGAAATACAAAAATTAACAATATCTTTCTAAAAGGTACCGGAAATAAAGATGATGGTTATTCAGCTTTTGAAGCCACAAGTATGGATCTGGAAAATTACCTGAAAGAAAAGAATGTGGATGAATTATATATTGCCGGTTTAACCACAGAGTATTGTGTGAAGGATTCTTCAATTGACTCAGTCGATAAGGGTTTTAATACATATCTTGTTGTTGATGCGGTTAAAGGTGTTAATCAGAATCCTGGCGATGAAGAAAAAGCGTTGGAGGAGTTAAAGGAAAAAGGTGTAAAATTTATTGAATCAACAACACTGTAAATTATTGCACTCTTGTGTGCAATAAAATGTGGCTTAATATATTACGTTAGATCTTGTTGCCAATTAATTTAACAGGAACTGTCTGTACGGAAAAAATTACTGTCAGGCAGTTATCCTGCTTTCCTCAAGATTGGCAGTTTTTATACGTTTTTCATTTTTACCAGTCACGTAAGGGAGTATGTTGCCGATTACCAGGTAATTATACAAGTAATCATCAATCCCCCCGGGAATGTACTGTATTTCATTCAGTAATTCAATATCAACCGGATCGCTGATGACAGCGGGAATTTCTTCCTGAATGATAGTAACCGGGACCTCTTTTATCCCGACAATTTTTGAAATAAGTGCTTTAAAAGATATTTTTTCTTTCATGACAAAATTTACTACTTTCTTTTTACCGTTGAAAACGGAATAAAATTTTTTCATAATGTATAAATTACCTGAGCTTTCCTCTCTTTACGTTTCAAAAAAAGGAAAGTTACTGATTATTAACAACCAATGTTTCTAATCTATAGCATTTTTGTATGCATTTTATTGTTAAACCCCTTAACAATTGAGTATTTCATTGAGCATATGTAAAAATTAAAAATATTTCTTTTTAGAAACAATCAGGTGAAAAATTCGAACATATTGTAATTCTTTGAAGTATTGATTTCATTCTGGATGACCTTTTAATCCCTTTATATTGAATACATCTATATTAATATTTCTCACCTTTTTCATTTTTCATCGGAACAAACATAACAGGGACTATATTACGTTTAACATATCTGCCTTTGTTTTTTGTTACCACTTCAAGTTGCTGCGCATAGCCCGAACCTACAGGAATAACCATTTTACCTCCTACTTTTAACTGGTCTTTTAGTGGTTGAGGAATATCAGAACTGGCACAGGTTACAATGATACCGTCATAAGGAGCATGCTCAGCCCAACCCTGGTATCCATCGCCGGTTTTGGTATAAATATTCAGATATCCCAGTTCCTTAAATCTTTTTTTTGCTTTTTCAGCTAATGAAGGTATGATTTCAATTGTATAGACTTCTCCAAATATTTCTGAAAGTACTGCTGCCTGGTATCCCGAACCAGTACCTATTTCGAGTATTTTCTTATCTTTTGAAGGACCCAGTAACTGGGTCATAAGGGCCACAATATAAGGTTGGGAAATAGTCTGTCCTTCTCCAATTGGTAATGGATAGTCTCCATATGCATCATTTTTGAGTTTGGCAGGCACAAACTTTTCTCTTTCAACCCTTAACATAGCACGTAATACGTCAGGATTATTAATGCCTCTTGCCTCAATCTGGTCTTTAACCATTTTTTGACGTTGCACCGTGAAATCCTGCCCAATCACTGCAGTATTGAAAAATATTAATATAGTAAAAGTTGAGAATGGTATTGTTAAAAATTTTATTCTCAGGCTTTTAAGTTTATTGAAGGTCGCGTCCCTGTTAATTGTTTTATCTTGTGGGCTTTCCATTTTGTTAATTTAAAAATGTAGCCTGTATGCTATAATATATTAGGTCTGATAGTATGATGCTAAAATATAAAAAAAAATACATAATCTTTTTTACACGTGTAAATTAATATGGGTTGTTTATATGATAAACAACATATTATTTTCTTCTCTAAAAGATTGTTGTAAACCGTAATTCATTTAGAATTAATTATTTGCACTCTAGAATGTAGTGAAACTTACATATTTTTAAAATATTCTTTTTTACTCTTGTAAACGTCTTTCAACTTATTAATGTTATGTGTTTCTGAAAAGAAGAGAACTATCCCCATAACTTAGAAATCTAAAATCATGCTGAAGTGCATAGTTGTATATTTTTTTCCAGTCATCACCTACAAATGCCGCGATTAATAATAGCAAGGTGCTTCCCGGCTGATGAAAATTTGTTATTAGAGAATTTGTTATTCGGAAATTATAGCCGGGAGCTATCATAATCCTTGTTATTGCTTCAAAAGCATCCTTTCCGGTACTTTCAAGATATTTGACAAGCTCCTGCAGTGCCTCATTTCTGGGTATTTGCTGATCTAACTCATTATATTCCCACTGACTAAATTGGAGAGGAATTTCAGTACCATGGCCATTCTTGATTAATTTAACGCCCAACCAGTAAAGGGTTTCCAGGGTGCGGACTGAGGTGGTTCCAACAGCTGTAATATTTTCTGGCTGACTGATGAGTTTTAATATTGTATTCCTGTGTACAAAAAAATGTTCTTCGTGCATCTCATGATCCCTGGCATCATTGGTTTTTACCGGCTTAAATGTTCCGGCTCCCACGTGCAATGTAATATTTTCTCTTTTTATACCTTTTTGATCTAATTTGCTTAGAAGATTGGTTGTAAAATGCAAACCGGCAGTCGGCGCTGCAACCGATCCTTTATGATTGGAGTAAACTGTCTGATAAGTATCTTTATCGTTTTCTTCAGCCTGACGCTTTAGGTAGGGAGGAATAGGTATTATTCCGGTAGCATCAAGTATTTCTCCAAAAGATATTGATTTACCCCAGCTAAATTCTATCTCTGCATAACCATTCAAAATTTCAGCAATATTGGCTTCAAGTATAAAGCTGTCATTGCCCTTAACGAAATGCCTGAATAATGAACCACTTTTCCATTTTTTCATGTTTCCGACAGTACATTTCCACCGGCAATGGTACTCTTGCTGGAAAGCGAGATTAAAATCTGCAGGGTCAAGTGGTTCCAGACAAAAAATTTCAATTCTGGCTCCCGTTGTTTTAAAAAATTCCAGTCGCGCCTGTATTACTTTTGTGTTGTTGAAAACAAGCAAATGATCAGCAGGAAACTCAGTGACTATTTCTCTGAATCTCTTTTCTGCTATATTTGAATTCTTATATACTAATAGTCTGGATTCATCTCGCTGATGAAGAGGATATTTTGCAATTTTTTCATCAGGCAGAATATAGGTATAATTCCCGATATCAAGTTTCTCATTAGGTCTCATGTATTGTTAATGCTTTCTTTAAATCAAATGGCTGGCTAAGCTGCCATACTTCCCGTTATTTTTGTTTAATGTTATTGCGCGCAAAATTACTTAATTTTGCAGTGATATTGACATGAATTTGCGGTTAGTTCAAATCATTCATCAGACAAATATTATTCATTAAAAAGTTTAAAAAACATAAAAGATGACATTAAAAGTAGGTGACAGTGTGAAATTCTTAAATGATACAGGGGGAGGGGTAATTACCAGATTTGTTGATAAAAACCTGGCCCATGTCCAAACAACAGACGGTTTTGAGATTCCTGTACTGTTAACAGAACTTATCCGGGATGAGCAATACTCTATTGAAATAGATCAACAAAGCGATGAAGAAGACAACCTGAAACAGAAAGGATCATCCTCTGTCTTTAGATCCGATCAGGAATCAAGGGGTGTGACAGCTAAAACTGATCCGGATATTTCTCAATCAGAGATGGATCTTTCAGGAATATATATGGCACTGGTTCCTGTTGACCAGAGAAAAGCAGGGACAGGTACCCTGGATATTTACCTGGTAAACGACAGTAATTACCGGATGTTTTTTTCCCTTGGCAGAAAATATGAAAACAGTGTTCTTTTGGAACAATCCGGTGAATTAGAGACCAATACGAAGCTTTATATGCACTCGTATTCACTCAATTCAGCTGAAGGATTTCCTGATTTTGTTGTTCAGGCAATTTTTTTCAGGAATGGTAAATATATTTTTCAATTTCCGCTTTCAATGGATATCAGCCTGGAAAAGTACAATGCGGGTTTGCCAGGTTCATACGTCGATAATGATTATTTTCATGAAAAAGCACTGTTAATCCCTTTACAGGATACATTCCAACAAGAAGTTGAAAAAATTTCAAATAAAGAAATTGAAGACATAATCAGAAAAAAGGAGGGAACCACTG
>DASQZP010000734.1:0-2441 GCA_035638655.1 Bacteroidales bacterium | reverse complement strand
GGGCACAGTAGACTACGCACGTGGGTATATTTTGAATGTATATGGGACAATTATAGCATCAACAAATAATATTACGGGAGAACCAGATACTTCAAGAATACTCTATGGCTCTTTTGCAACCACAGACACGAGCTATTTGTTGTCGCATTTTCTCATACACCCGATCAAACCATCCGAATATGCCGATATTCTCGAATCACGCCAGACGGCCTTAATCATCGTTATGGCTGTGGACCGGAATTTTTACCTCCATCAATTTGTTGAAGTGCCAACTGCCGGACTTGATCAGGGCTATGGGTATTTTGGCTCGGCAACAGTCGATACAGTACAAGTTTATCTGGAGTAGTGGAGGAATTAAGAATTCTTGTCCAACGTTTAATTGAATAAGAGTACAGCCTAAAATTAGTACAAATCTGAGATGAAGAGGGTCGAGAAATGTATCCTGAATTGCGGGCTAACCTCCGTTGCACCGGACGCCAAGAGCTGTCTATTTCTCAGAAAGTTTTGGCTCCTTTGAAGGTTATGAGAGTGTTTTGAATGTTTGGAGTGAAAAAATTCAGTTTGGATACATTTTCGGAAGTCTGGTCGCTTTTTCAGATCATTGGAGAAATTTATCAGGACAGAGCAGGGCGCCGGTGAACTGGGACCGTTAGAGGGCATTTCTTTCTTTAGTTAGATCAATAGTCAATGAACAGAGGAGATTCTTATGATAACTAAAATAGAACAAATTGATGATGTAGGCATTTTTGATGGATTCCAATGGGACGTGTCTGTTCCCGAATTTGGAAAAGTGAATTTAATCTATGGATATAATGGTTGTGGAAAGACGACACTTAGTAATTTATTTAGACTGTATTCGAAAATTTGTCCTAATAAGGAGGAGCTGTTCAAAAATATTTGCACCCATAAAAACGTACCTTTAATTAAAATTCAAATGGGAGGCCGTTCCTTAAAAATCAACAACCGAAATTTAAGCGATTATGATGAAGATATTTATGTTTTTAACACAGATTTCGTTGCTAATCATGTTTACTCGGGGCAAACAGCGAATATCAGAAAATTTTCTAGTGATGTAAAACTTGTTGATGACCGTATTAATAAAATTGAAAATAGAATTAGTAGCATTTCTGTTCGGAAAGAAATAATTAATGAGGAAATCAGTCAAATATCTTCGTCGCTTAACAAAATTTGGGATAAATATAAAGAAAAATTTAGACAGCATATTAAAGGTAGAAACTTAACCGATACGCCAACAATTTATGATTCTCCACCAAGCGACTCTTTAACTGAACTCACAGACCAACTTGAAGGAAAATTAGAAGATTATCGCTTGTCTCAAGAACAGGAGCGTCTAAAAGAAGATATCGATACGCTTGAATCAATAAAGTTGAAAGAGATAGAAATTAATTTCTCTGAGATAAAAACTTTGCTTAATAGGAATATTTTAAGAGAGTCTGAATCATTTATTGAGGAGAAGATTGATGTTTTAAAGAAGAACCTGAAAGACAATATTGATGAGGAACAGGGAATAATAAAATGGTACGAATTAGGGCATCAAATTTTAGTGGATCGAAAAGAACATAATGATCTTGAATGTCCTCTATGTCAGAGTGATTTATCAAATAAGTTTGATTTATTATTGGAGGAATACTCCACTTTTTTCAGTACACAGTTTAAGGAATTTTCCAAATCCATTGAGAATAATACTACTTATTTAAAAACTAGTTTTGATCTTTTGGACAGTAATAATTCTGGGTTGTTAAATGCTGTTACCGTTTTGAAAAATTATGAATATGATAAAATTAAGGGAATTGAGATTATAGATATTAGTGAGTATAAATCAGTAATAGACCAGATTTTGGTATTACTCAGCAATAAATTAGAATCGCCGGATAAGCAAATAAAATTGCCTCAGTCATTAATTGACGAAATAGACCTCTATAACGAAAAAATTAGAACAGAAAAAGAAAAATTGTCCGATAATATCCAAATTTTTAAAGAGAAGGAATATGATGAAGAAGAGATCGTTAGAAACGTAAAAAGTATAATTAAGAAACTTGCACTTGCCGAACACAATAAATTAAAACGACGAAACCGTTTCCCTTTTGAACTATCGAAAGATTTGAAAAAATTAGATGAAAAGATTGATCTGGAACTGTCCCAGCTTTCATCGAAGAAAATGCGGGCAGTAGCTGAGCTGAAAAAGGAATCCAGTTTTGTGAATGAATATTTAAAGAAGTTGGGTGTATATCATTTTGAAATAGATATACGCGAAAAAGAAAATGATAATTTAAGTGTGATATATACCGATGAGAATATTACAAAAAATTCTATTAAGAACTCACTCAGCGAAGGCGAAAAAACAGCGTTAGCTCTATCATATTATTTCAGTAAAATTAGGTTTGAAGTGAAAGACAATATCGATAAAAATATAGAAAATG
>DASQZP010000733.1:0-11283 GCA_035638655.1 Bacteroidales bacterium | reverse complement strand
TTTTTTACCTGTAATTGCACTGATAATATTGAAGATTATAGTTACCGGTTTCCCAATTGCATCTTCTTCCGTCCAGCCGGTTAACTCTTCGGCAACAAGGTTCATCTTGGTTACATTGCCGTTCAGGTCAGTCACAATAACCCCGTCACCAATACTTCTCAATGTAACATTCAAATTTTCATTTACCTCCTTAAGACGATTTTCACTGGCTGTCAGCTGGCCGTGTGTAACTTCCAGTTCTTCCAGACTTTGTCTTAATTCTTCATTAATAGTGGCAAATTCTTCATTCTGAGCCTGTATCTCCTCATTTTGGGCCTGTATTTCTTCATTCTGTTTTTGTATCTCAAGTTCCTGATATTTTTGTTCACTGATATCGAATAACGCAGTTACTACTCCTTCCAATTCCCCATGACTGTTTAGCACCGGAGAGGAATTGATTGAAATGAACCGTCTTTCTCCATTTAAAATCAACGAATGTTCAACATCTTTTACAGGTTTTAACGTTCTTCGTACTTTCTCAAAAGGCATATCTTCATCACGAACAGGTTCTCCATTTTGGTATCTTGAACCAAATTCAGAGGAGTTATAGCGAAATCCGCGAAGTGTTTTTTCATTCTGACCAAATAATATCTGTGCTTTGTGATTAGCAAAAATGATTTCTCCGTTCTGATTGAGATAGATGATTGCTACCGGACTGTTGTCCATAAGTGTGCGACTGAAGATAAGTTCATCTTTCAGTTTTTCTTCAGATTCCAGTTGTTGCGTGATATCCTCATATGTGCCAAGTATACCTATCACATTGTGATCTTTATCATAAAGAGGTAATTTGCTTGTTTTTAACCATTTTTCGGAACCTTCAGGACTATCCTGTGGTTCGAGGTAATTTTTCTTTGGTTTTTTATCTTCGACAACAGCCTTATCATCTGCACGATAACGCAACGCAGTTTCTTTCCAGGTTAAATCAAAATCATCTTTGCCAATCAGTTCAGAAGGACTATTAAATCCTGCATCTTTTGCGAATCCTTCATTACAGCCTAAATAACGAAAATTTTTATCCTTCCAGAATACCCGTTGGGGAATGTGATCAAGAATCAGCTGCAGCATTTGCTTTGAGTGAAATAATTCCTGCTGCTTAATGGCTAACTGATGGTTCAGGCTGGTAATTTCACTGTCTTTTCTTAACAGATGTGCATTTTCTGTCTCAAGCTCTTTGATGCGTGACAGTAACTCCTGAATTGACGGATCTTTCATTGTTAAAATTGGATTATACCTTATTTATTAGCAGACTGTTTATTAATTAGTGTCTGTCCATAATGTCCGATAACTGCGTTGTTGAACATTTTGATCCGGGCACTTGACTTTATTGACAGACGCTGATAAGCATTAATGGTTTTTTACGTGTCTTTGTATGCTTCTGTTACTTTTTGTTGATTAACACTTCACCTGCTACTTTTAGCGTACTTATGTTTTTGATGAATGAGTAGTACTTAAAAAACCACCCCTAATTAACTGAATTCTTTTCAGAGATGAAACTTTCATCTGAAAAAAATCTAAAAAAGGCTTTTCAAACTTAGTCCGGAGGGAAATATAACACCTTTCTCTCTTTTTTTATTCATGATTTTTAGATATCTTAGGCCTCAAATATTGTCGGTAAATTGTGCTGGTAAAATATCTCTGGTTTCCGATAGATATTTTCTTCTTTATGAGCAATCTGTATCTGAAAGAACAACTATTTCATAAGAATATATGCTTTTTATTCGTAATTACTTTTCCGTTATTTTGTTAATTTTAAAACACAGTAAACATGGCTGGTGACCAAAAAGCGCTTTATGATCTGACACCTTTACTTAAAACCTATGACAATGACCAAAAAGCTGTCAGAGACATGGTTCGGATGTTTCTGGATACAATTCCTCCCCAGTGGGAAGAGTTAAAAGATGATTACAGAACAGGAAAATTTGAGGAAGTCAGTACACTGGCCCATTCTATAAAGCCGGTTATGGATATCATGCATATCGAAATGCTAACCGGCGTAATACGGGAAATTGAGAAACTTGCCAAAGAAGAGAAGAATGAAGAACTAAAAAGTTTGATAGATAATTTTGATGATGTGATCATAAAAGTTTTTAACTCTCTTCGGGATGACCTGGAAAATAGATTCATTTAATTAACTGATTTTTTTTAAACGTTTCATTCCTACTTTTCATCATCGTAATCTGATTTTTATTCATTCACTTAACAAATTCTTCCCGCTTCACAACATTTCAAAAAAAGAAGGATGTATTGATTTTTTCTCTATCTTGACACAAACTAATACTAAATCTGTTATTTTATGTCATCGAAGAGCGTCTTTTCATCTTTTCCCGCTCTTATAACGGGAATTTTCTTGATTTTTATCACAGGCAACTGCAGCAACAAAAAGAATGCAGGGCCGGAGAAGCCGGAATATAATGCCGCCATCACTGCATTTACCTCCGGTACCATTTCCTCAAATGGTACTGTTAAAGTAATACTAAATAAGGAGCAGGAAAGAGAGGTTAGTTATACTGAGCCGATCGGGAAAGAACTTTTCGGCTTTTCTCCTTCCGTTAAAGGGGAAGCATACTGGATTGACAAACGGACCATCGAGTTCAAACCCGAAGACCAGTTTAAACCAGGAACTCTATATACCGCAAAATTTTATGTTGGTAAAATCAGACAGGTACCTGACGATAAAAAGGTATTTACTTTTCAGTTCAATACCATTAAGCAGAGCCTCTCTCTTGAAGTGAGTAATTTTAAAAGTTATGATGTTGATGAACTGCGGTGGAATAAGCTGAACGGGGTATTACTGACAGCTGATGTGGCAGAACCAGATCAGATCAAAAAAGTGCTGACAGCAACACAGGACGGTCGAAACCTTCATATTACCTGGACACAGGAATCTGACCTGCGCACCAATAATTTTGTTGTTGACAGTATTGAACGGAAAGATAATGCAGGCAATGTGTTGCTGGAATGGAACGGGAAACCCATTGGTTCTTCTGAAAAAGGGAAAAAAGAAGTTACCATTCCTTCTCTGTCCGACTTTTTGCTGATGAATGTTAAAGTGGTACAGCAACCAGAACAATATTTACAACTACAGTTTTCTGATCCGTTACTCAGAAACCAGGATCTTAGCGGTCTTATCCGGCTGGAGAATGATGTTGACCTGAATTTTGTTATCGATCATAATCTGGTCAGGGCATACCCTGCCAGCAGACAACAGGGCCATATAAAAGTGTATGTTGAACCGGGAATTAAAAATGTGCTGAACTATAAATTTAAAACGGAGCAGGTCCATGATATTGCTTTCGAAGAAGTCAAACCCGCTGTAAGACTAACTGGGAAAGGGGTTATTTTGCCTGATTCAAAAGGATTAATCTTTCCCTTTGAAGCGGTTAATCTGAAGGCTGTTGATGTACGGATAATCAAAATATACGAAAATAACATTGCCCAGTTCCTGCAGGTAAATAATCTTGACGGTGAAAGGGAATTAAAACGCACCGGACGACTGATACTGAAAAAGAAAATTGATCTTACCGCAAAAGGGCCGGTGGATTTGGGAAAATGGAACACCTTCTCTCTTGATCTGGCAGACCTGATTAAAACTGATCCGGGTGCAATATATCGTGTTGTGCTGGGATTTAAAAGAAGCTACTCTGTTTATCCGTGTGATGGAGATGAAACATCCGCAAAAGAAACCGGACAAACAAATGATGAAGAGGAACTTCAGAATGAGATGTCTTACTGGGACTCCTGGGATTATTACAGCGATTATGATTATCAGGACTACTACAATGATGATTACAACTGGAAAGACAGAGACAACCCTTGTACACCGTCTTATTATGGCAACCGCCGCAATGTTGCCAGGAATATCCTGGCCTCAAACCTCGGGATCATTGCCAAAGGTGGTACCGGCCATTCGATGCTTTTTGCGGTTACTGACCTGCGCACAACCGAACCAATTGAAAATGTTGAACTTGAGATTTACAATTACCAGCAGCAACTGATTGGCTCGGTAAAGACAGGAAAAAACGGACTGGCAGAGATCAGTATCGATAAAAAGCCGTTTTTATTGATTGCAAAAAAGGACAAACAGCGTGTGTATCTCAGGCTGGATGAAGGTTCTTCGCTGTCACTGAGTAATTTTGATGTTGCAGGCCAGGTGGTTCAGAAGGGTCTTAAAGGATATATATACGGAGAAAGAGGTGTCTGGAGGCCGGGAGATACCCTTTTTCTAACCTTCATTCTCGAGGATGAAGAAAATATATTGCCTGAAGCTCATCCTGTAACATTTGATCTGATCAATCCCTTAGGACAGCTGGTAAAAACAATTACACGGACTGCATCATCCGATGGTTTCTATAGTTTCACTTCAGCTACTTCTCCTGATGCACCTACCGGAAACTGGAAGGCAACAATACATGTCGGTGGAACCATATTTAGCAAAACCCTGAAAATAGAAACAGTAAAGCCCAACCGGCTGAAGATTGATTTTGACCTGGGTACCGACAGGCTTGTGAAAGGCAAATTCCCTGTTGACGCTACTTTGAAAACTGCCTGGCTTCACGGAGCAGTTGCACGTAATTTGAAAGCTAAGGTGGCGGTAACACTCAGTCAGGGGCATACTACTTTTAAAAATACTGCTTACAATGGTTATATATTTGATGATCCGGCACGCAACTTTTCATCTGAGGAACAAACAATTTTTGATGGCAAGGTCAATGCGGAAGGACTGGCAGTAGTTCCGGTAAATCTCTCTGTTAATGATGCTGCTCCGGGTATGTTGAACGCCCGGTTTGTTGTCCGGGTTTTTGAAGAGAGTGGTGATTTCAGCATCGATCGTTTTACTGTTCCGTTTGCCCCATATAAAAGTTTTGTAGGGATCAAAGTACCGGAAGGTAATCCGCGCACCGGGATGCTGGTTACAGATACCGCACACCGTGTGAATGTAGTGTCAGTGGATGCCGAAGGAAATCCGGTATCCCGGGACAATCTGATTGTCAGGATCTATAAGGTCGATTGGCGTTGGTGGTGGGATGCTTCTGAAGATAACCTGGCCAGGTATACCTCGGGGAATTACAATAATCTTGTGCTTAAGAAAAAGATTTCCACCTCAAACGGGAAAGGCTCATTTTCATTCCGGATCGATTACCCGAAATGGGGCCGTTACCTGATAAGGGTCACTGATCCTGTCAGTGGCCACACTACAGGGACTACTGTATATGTCGACTGGCCTTCATGGGCAGGGCGCGACCAGCGCGAAATACCCGGGGGAGCTACCATGCTGGAATTTAGTGCCGATAAGAAAAAATATGAGGTTGGAGAAACGGCTAAAGTGTCATTCCCTTCCGGGGCAGGCGGGAGAGCATTGGTTAGTATTGAATCAGGCAGCCGGGTAATTGATGCTTACTGGGTGGAAACAAACGAGGGAGAAACTGCTTTCAATTTCAAAGTAACCAAAGAAATGGCTCCTAATATTTATGTAAATATCACCCTGGTTCAACCTCATGCCCAAACAGCCAACGACCTGCCAATACGTTTGTATGGAGTGATCCCCCTGATGGTTGAGGATCCGGGTACCCGGCTCTATCCGGAAATTGAAATGCCCGATGTACTAAAACCTGAACAGGATGTTACCGTCAGGATAAGTGAAAAAAACGGTCAGGAGATGACTTACACCCTGGCCATTGTGGACGACGGATTGCTTGACCTGACCCGCTTCAAGACCCCTGATCCATGGAATTCGTTCTATGCCAGGGAAGCGCTCGGAGTAAAAACATGGGATATGTATAATCTTGTGCTGGGCGCTTATGGTGGTAAAATTGAACAATTATTCAGCATCGGAGGTGACGATGAATTGGCGGGTGCAGCAGCCAACAAAAGGGCTAACCGGTTTAAACCCATGGTGAAGTATTTAGGTCCTTTCAGGTTGAAAAAGGGACGGACAGATAAACATACCATCAAATTACCCCGGTACATCGGATCAGTCAGGACCATGGTGGTGGCAGGAAATGGCCATGCCTACGGGAATGTCGAAAAAACAACCCCGGTGCGCAAACCGCTTATGGTACTGGCTACATTACCCAGGGTGCTCGGACCCGACGAGACAGTTAAGTTACCCGTTACGGTATTTGCCATGGAAGACAATGTCAAAAAGGTGCAGGTGGAAATCGAAGCCAATGATTTGTTTGTTGTGAGCGGACCATTGAAAAAAACTGTAACCTTTGAGCAGACTGGGGACCAGATTGTTTATTTTGATTTGAAAACGGCTAAACGTACTGGTATTGCCAGGGTCAGTGTGAGGGTTAAAAGTGGCCGTGAACAATCTCAGCAGGATATAGAGCTGAATGTAAGGAATCCCAATCCAAAAGAGGTAAAAACGGTTGATAAGGTGCTGAATCCCGGAGAAAAATGGGAAACTAATTATAAATACCCCGGGATGCAGGCCACCAACAGTGGTATACTTGAATTATCGGGTATGCCACCGGTTGATTTTGGTAGGAGACTCAAATACCTGATCAATTATCCGCATGGCTGTATCGAGCAAACGACGTCTGCTGCCTTCCCTCAGTTGTATCTGGGAGAGGTAATGGAACTGGATGCAAAGACAAAGGCTCAAACCGAACTGAACATAAAAGCAGCGATCAACCGTATCAGAACCTTTATGCTGTCGGATGGTGGTTTGGGTTACTGGCCCGGGTCGCGTGAAGCCAATGACTGGGGAACCAGCTATGCAGGTCATTTTATGCTGGAAGCTGAAGCACAGGGTTATTCACTGCCTCCAAACTTTAAGCGGAACTGGGCACGTTATCAGCGCAAAGCTGCATTGAACTGGCAGGGAAACAGGGGCAAATATCAGTATGAAGCCTATTACCAGGGCGACCTCGAACAGGCGTATCGCCTTTATACACTGGCCCTCGCCGGAGAGGCTGAGATGGGTGCTATGAACAGGCTTCGTGAAAAACCAGGCCTTTCAACACAGGCAAAATGGCGACTTGCTGCAGCTTATGTGCTGGCCGGTCAACCTGAAGTAGCACCGGACCTGGTAGATAAGGCTTCAATGGATATCAAACCTTATAAGGGTTTCTATTCAACTTATGGCTCAAGGGACCGCGACCTGGCCATGATACTCGAAACACTCACCTTGATGAACAAAAGGGATGAAGCAGCACCACTTATGAAAAAAATCTCTGAAGCATTGTCGGGCAGCAGATGGATGAGTACACAGACTACCGCCTATTGTCTGCTGGCTGTCTCCAAATTTGCAGGAGAAAATTCCACTTCAAAGGAAATTAAATTTGAATATGCACTGAATGACGGGAAAACTACCAAAGAGGTTTCTTCCCGGCCCCTTTCACGTGTCCAAATGCCTGCTGATGATACTACAGGCACTATAAAGCTTGTGAACACAGGGGATGGTATTCTGTTTGCCCGTATAACTCTCGAAGGTATTCCTCTTACCGGAAGGGAAACCGGGGCAGAAAATAATTTGCGGATCAGGGTAACTTACAAAAATATGCAGGGGCGTTCCCTGGATGTATCTTCACTGGAGCAGGGAACTGACTTCATGGCTGAGGTAACACTGAGTAATCCAGGTGTGCTTGGATATTACAGTGATATGGCGCTAAGTCAGATCTTCCCGTCAGGATGGGAGATCATAAACATGAGGATGGACCAGACAACTTCAGTTTATGAACAGGATAAGCCAACATACCAGGATATTCGTGACGACAGGGTGTATACCTATTTCAACCTTCCGGCCAATAAACAGAAAACATTTGTAGTGCTGCTTAATGCTGCTTATGCAGGTCGTTTTTATCTGCCGGCTGTATCCTGCGAAGCAATGTATGAAAAGTCAATCAATGCCAGAACACCCGGCAAATGGGTTGAGGTAATACAAAGTCAGAAATAATCTTGCTTTGAATTTTAAACCGCCGGAATCCCGGCGGTTTTTTTTGGTCATTTTCAACTTAATCAATTCAAAGATTCTAAGAAACCAACATACTAACTTAACAACCCCATGAAAAATGTAAAAACAGATTTCAAAATAATTATTGGTTGGTGTTTTATAATTTATTTCTTAACTTAGCCAAAGGGCAATTAGTTATTAAGTAAATCATATTAGAAAGAATAGTTTCAGTTAGCGAAAAAACTATATCGAAAATTTATATCTTATCAGATTTTGTTGAAAAAAATCATCAAAATCTCTTTTGTATATGAAGGTCATATTTCATTAACTACTGCTGAACTACTAAAATGATTAACAAATTCATATCAGATAAGAATCGAAACGCTGATGCTGAAAAAATGTTGACGGATGTTTTCCGCACACATTTCGATTCCCTTTTTGCTTATGGGCTGAAAATTTCCGAAGATAAAGAGTTGGTGAAAGATTGTATTCAGGAGCTATTTTATCGCCTGTGGAAGAACAATACAGGAGCACAGAATGTCAATAGCATGAAATTTTATTTGTTTAAAGCGTTACGTCGCCAGATTCTTAATGCTTTCGACCTGAAATCTTTTCAAATAAATAAAGTTAGTACTGATAAAATCATCCATTTTGAAATTTCCCCTGAAGATTTACTGATTCAGAACCAGACAGAAAAAAGTCAACGCGAAAGAATTTTAGTTGCTTTAAATCAACTTTCCCCCCGGCAAAGAGAAGCTGTATACCTGCGTTATTTTGAAGAACTTGATTTCCGCGAAACAGCAAGGATTATGGATATAAATGTGCAATCGGCGAAAAATAATGTATACAGGGCTCTCGAAACATTAAAAGATATTCTGTAATTATTTATTCAATTCAAACTTCCATTCACCTTCAAAGGGATAAAAAGCTGCCTCGTAGCCTAAAATTAAGTTACAGCTAAAATTGCGGACCGACCCCTTTAGGGACCAGGGGCAGTGTGGGGGAGTATTAATCTAAAGCCATTTTTAGGAGACCAGGAGACATCGGGTTGGATTGCTGATTATGATAACTTTAAATTAGTAATATAATCCGACAGTCATATCTTAATATTTAAAAAAAAGTAAAACAATGAGTACTTTTTTATAGTTTGTCCTGTCTCTATATATAAGTTTAGCTTACAACTTATATATATTTTAAAGCATGTCAGACAACAACATTGAAGATTATTTATTTGATGAATCTTTCAGATGCTATGCACTGAAAAACCTGCCCAATGACAGGGCTTACTGGGAGGCATACATACGTGAGCATCCGGAGGAATCAGAAAGCATTCTCAGGGCAAAAGAAATTATTTCTTTTGTATCAGAAAAAAAAGTTATCCCATCCCGGCCCTCCGAAGCCAGAGAAGTTTATGAGAAACTTAAAAGCCGTATAGAAACGGATAATTTAAAGCAACGGTTAATCAAAAGAAAGAAACAGCTTGCTGTATTGTCACTGGCAGCAAGCTTCTTGCTGATATTTGGCACAGCCGCCTTTTTTATCTTTTCATTACCCCGGAAATCCCCGGTCAATATTCTGACAGAAAAAACGGAAAATATTTTGAAGATAAATATTCCGGAAGGACAGCGGAGTAATCTGCAATTGCCTGATGGAACCCGGGTTTGGTTAAATGGTGGTTCTGAATTTTATTATCCTTCCTCATTCTCCGATAATCATCGTGAAGTAACAATCAATGGAGAAGCTTATTTCAATGTTTCACATATGAAAAATGATGCGCCATTCTACGTTAAGATTGGTGAGGGACTAACAATTAAAGTGCTGGGAACGGAATTTAATGTTAAGTGTTATGCGGAAGATAACCATATTGTTACAACGTTAATTAAAGGTAAAATAAAGCTGATTAAAGACGATCCTGTACGGAAGGTTGCTGAAGAGCTGGAACTCCTCCCGAACGAGAAAGCAACATATAATAAAAGCAACAAGCGCATTGAGATTGCACACCTTGGCAGTCACCCTTTGCAGAAAAAACCAACCGGGACAGTGAAAATTGTAAAACCAGAAGAAAAGCAGGAAATTGAAGCCATCACTGCCTGGAAGGACGATGCACTTGTTTTTGATGATGAAACATTTGAAAGTATTGCCCGGAGAATGGAGCGTTGGTTTGGAATGAAAATAGAAGTTAAAGATTCTGTACTACAAAACGAACGTTTTACCGGGAAATTTGTGAATAATGAAACAATTTATCAGATACTGGACATTTTTAACCGGTCCGAGTCAATTAAGTACACAACAAAGAATAAAGCAATAATTATTTACAAAAATTAACCAGTTTAATAAACCTAAACCTGTTTTTGCCTATGGTATGAGTAAAAAAAATCGGGTAATGCGGCAACATTACCCGATAAAATGTGAGAATTAATTTCATGTTGCTATTTCCTAAACCCAAACAGCAACAATTTATTAACTAACAAACTACAAATCTATGAAAAAAAAAGATTTGATGGCTCCTGATAAAGGAGTTCATCTTCAAAAAATGCTGAGAATTATGAAACTAACTACTATTCTCCTCTTAATTGGTGTAATTAATATTTATGCCAAAGGGTATTCTCAAGACATGCCGATCTCGGTGAACATTCAAAACGGCACGTTGACTGATCTTTTTAGCGTCATCGAAAATAATACGGATTACAAAATTTTTTATAAAAACAGCCTTGTAAGTGATGCTGAGAATGTCAATCTGATAGCTAAACAAAAGCCTGTTTCTGAATTACTTGATAAGGCGCTGGAAGGGAAGAATCTTTCGTATGACCTTGTTGATAAAGTGATTGTCATAACTCCAATGAATATTCAGCAACAACAGAATACTGTAACAGGACAGGTTACCGATCAGAATAATGAACCGATTCCGGGCGTTACCGTTCTGGAAAAGGGAACACAAAATGGTGTAACTACTGATTTGAAGGGTAATTATTCCATCAATGTTGCCGGAGAGGAATCTGTCCTGGTATTTTCTTTTGTAGGTATGGAAACACAGGAAATTCCTGTCGGAAACCAAACGCAGATCAATGTGGTGATGAATGAAACATTTGCCAACCTCGATGAGGTGGTGGTTGTTGGGTATGGTGTTCAGAAGAAGAAATTAACCACAGGAGCAAATCTGAATCTTACTGCTGATGACCTTAAACAACAGAGCACCAGTGAACCGCTCGTGGCTATTCAGAGTCAGTCTCCGGGTGTTAATATAACCCAGAGTTCAGGTATGCCGGGAGAAGGCTTTAAGGTAAATATCCGTGGACTCGGAACTATTGGTAATTCCGCCCCCTTGTATGTTATTGATGGTGTTGCAG
>DASQZP010000732.1:0-3123 GCA_035638655.1 Bacteroidales bacterium | reverse complement strand
GAAATCGTGAATATCTGTATCCAAACGGTCCCGCGTCCGACAGGTCTTTTCGCATAGTAACCAACAAAAGGAAAACTTATGTTACGGCCGGAGGATTCAATGCAACATTGTCAAATAACTATACAAAACCTTGCTATTATGAATTTTCTGATTTCGATGGCTGGTCTGATATTTGCCTGGGAAGCGATACAGCCCGGGATATTACAAACGTGATAGTCGATCCTGCCAATCCTGATCATCTATTTGCTGCTACGTGGGGGTATGGCCTGTTTGAATTCAGAAATAATCAGCCGGTGGCTCATTATAATTCTGAAAACAGTCCCATGCAAAGTGTGCTGGAAGGAGATTATATCAGGTTACTGGGTATGGCCTATGACAAGAATAATAATTTATGGCTGACCAGCAGTGGTGTTGAGAACAATATTTTAGTAAAGAAAAATGACGGAGAATGGAAATCTTTTAAATATGGACGTTTAACCGGCAATTCCAACATCACACAATTACTCATCACCTCCCGGGGAGATAAATGGGCGGTACTGCCCCGTGGCGGAGGCTTACTGGCCTTTAACAACAACGAAACCATTGACAATGAGTCAGACGATAAAAAGAAGGTTTTCAGTATTACTGATGGTGAAGGAGTGACCATAACCAACCAGGTATACTGCCTTGCCGAAGACAGGGACGGCAACATATGGGTAGGCACGGATGATGGTCCTGTTGTGTATTATAATCCGCAAAGTGTTTTTGACGGGGGTATTTTTGAAGCTTCCAAAATACTTGTGCCAAAAAATGACACCAGTATTTACGGAGAATACCTTCTTAAAAATCAGGTTGTTTCTGCTATAAAAGTTGATGGAGCAAATCGCAAGTGGATCGGAACTCAGGGAGTAGGACTATTTCTTATGTCTCCTGACGGAAAGAAGGAACTTGCCCGGTTTACCACAGATAACAGTCCTCTTATTTCAAACAATATTCTTGACATTTCTATTGATGATCAATCAGGAGAAGTATTCATTGCCACCGATAAAGGAGTTGTTTCCTACAGAGGCACCGCAACGCAAGGCAATGAGGAATTTACAAATGTGTATGTCTTTCCAAATCCGGTAAGAGAGAATTATGAAGGAGATATTACCATAACCGGATTGATTAGCGATGCAAATGTCAAGATAACCGATATCAGCGGCAACCTTGTATATGAAACCACCTCGTTGGGGGGGCAGGCTATATGGAACGGACGAAATTTTAACGGCAAAAGAGTAAAAACCGGAGTATATCTTGTGTTTTGCAGTAATGATGATGGTACCAAAACCTTTGTTACCAAACTCCTGTTTATCAACTGAGATTGAGCCCACTCCGAAAAGTACTTTATTAAGTAAAACTGAAAATCAGAATTTGCCCCTTAGCCTAAAGGCCTGCCTGCCGAAAGCAGTACAGGCAGGGAGTCTGATTTTCAGCTATTTCACCCTTTAGGGCTCGGGGCAAAAAGTAGCTGAAAATCCTGGTATTGGCTTTTCGGAGTAGACTTAAGATTTAATTCTAACCTTATCAAAAAAGACCGTGTATCTGTGCATTTATCTTATCGATGATATTACTCAGGTCCTCACGCCTGTCTAAAAAATTATAATTACCCACATCAATTGTCAGAAAATTTCCGAGGTTATACGCGCCTGCCCACGATTCATAACGTTCATTCAGCCGTTTCAGATAATCAAGCCTGATTGAATTTTCATATTTTCTTCCCCTTTTCTGTATCTGATTTACCAGGGTAGGAACAGAAGCTTTTAAATAAATTACCAGATCAGGAGGCTGGATAAGGCTGCTCATCAAATTAAACAGGGCAAAATAATTTTCAAAATCCCGGGTAGACATTAGACCCATAGAATGAAGATTAGGAGCAAAAATATACGCATCTTCATAAATGGTCCGGTCCTGTATGATTGTTTTTCCTGAATTATGTATCCTTACAATCTGATTAAACCTGCTGTTTAAAAAATATATCTGCAGGTTGAAAGACCAGCGCTGCATGTCTTCATAAAAATCATTCAGATAAGGATTGTCGTCAACGTCCTCGTAGTGAGGTTCCCAGCCGTAATGTTTTGCCAATAAACCAGTCAGTGTGGTTTTTCCTGAGCCAATATTACCAGCTATAGCAATGTGCATTTTATAGAAATTTAGGGTTTAGGTGTCGAAAATAATAATTATTTTTTATTCCCGCGACAGGAAAAATAAGAGTGTCGAAAAAAAGTTACCCGGGAACCGGAAATAAAAATCATGCAGATTTAAATATTACTTATTTTCAATTTATTAATTTATTATTTATCTGCTATATTCTGGTATTTATTTTAAGTAATTCTTCAACATATTGACGCGTATTCGCGAGCCGTGGAACTTTATTCTGTCCGCCCAGCTTCCCTTTCTCTGTGAACCAGGTATAAAAAACGCCCTTTTTCAAACTTTGAACCGTGGGCAATACAAGTGTAATATCTTTGTATCTTTTTGCCTCATAATCTGAATTAATAGATTTCAATGCATTGTCCAGCACTGTAGTAAAATAATCCAGGTTTGCCGGTTCCTTTTCAAATTCAATCAGCCATTCATGGCTTCCCTTTTTGTTTTCACTCATATAGACAGGAGCTGCAGAATATTCTCTGATAAGCGCTCCGGTCTTATCACAGGCTATTTTAAGGGCCTTTTCCGCATTGTCTATGATTATTTCTTCCCCAAAAGCATTCATGTAATGCTTGGTTCTGCCGGAGATTTTTATTTTGTGGGGAAAAGTAGATGTAAAAATTACTGTGTCCCCAATCATGTATCGCCAAAGACCAGCATTCGTTGAGATTACAATAGCATAATTTTTTCCTGTTTCAACTTCACCAATATGCAATACCCTGGGATTTTCTTTCTCGAGTTCTTCTACAGGAATAAATTCATAAAAAATACCATAATCCAGCATGAGCAGCATATCATCACGCGTGGGATAATCCTGAATACCGAAAAATCCTTCAGAAGCATTGTAAGTTTCCAGGTAATGCATATCTGGGGAAGGGATCAACTTTTTAAACTGTTCACGATAAGGAGTAAAACTAACCCCGCCATGAGTAAACAATTCAAGATTAGGCCAAA
>DASQZP010000731.1:0-3901 GCA_035638655.1 Bacteroidales bacterium | reverse complement strand
AAAATATTGTTCAGTAATGCCGCTTACGAGTTTTTCATCAACAAAACAGGCGGCTTTCACTGTGAAAGAATGACCGGAAACCATCTTGTTGATTCCCCGTGAAACGGGGGAAGAAGCATCCGGAACAGTTCCGTCAGTCGTGTAATGAACAATAGCATCTTCAACATCAGCTGTGATCCGGAAAAATGCAGTATCGGTAAAAACATCATAAGCAGCATCAATCTCTGGCGCATTGTAGACTTTCACATCAGGATCAGTTACTACTGCAATAACGGTGGCGAGTGAATCCGGGGTAATTCCTGAAAGCACGATCTCCGGATTGTTCCCGTTGGCAATCACCTCCAGCTCCCTGTTTTTATCGGCTAAGGGATACGCTTTGTATATCGTACCCGCCAGTCCCGGAATAGTAAGTGTATCATTACCGGGAAAATCAAAAATATGGAAATACATGATCATTCTATTTCCGTCGACTTTCCTGGTGCAGCGTCCCCAGGCCAGCTGTTTGAACGGATTGGGCTGTACTCCGTAAATTGCTTCCCCATTGACATTCATCCATGAACCAATCTGCTTCAGTCGTAATACGGAAGCTTCGGGAATAATGCCTTTTGAGGTTGGCCCTACATTGAGCAGGTAGTTCCCCCCTTTTGAAGCGATATCGATCAGGTTCCTTACCAGTGTTTTGGTACTCTTCCAGTTATGATCATGCACCTTATACCCCCAGGTATCGTTCATGGTCATACAGGCTTCCCAGTTTTTCCCGGGAATACCGGTGGCTGGTATGGTTTGTTCGGGCGTGGCAAAATCACCTTCAACCCCACCTCCCAGGCGGTTGTTGATAATCAGGTTGGGGTATTCAGCAATCAGGGGAAGAAATCGGGCTGCCCGGGCACTGTCCATCTCACAGGGCGTATCCCACCAGAGGATTTCCGGATGATACCTGGACAGTATTTCTTTTACCTGGGGAATAGATACATTGGTAAGATATTCGTCAAAACTTCCGTCCTGTGCAGGATCCCAGTGGCCCTGACAGGCAGCACCACCCGGATGTGTCCAGTCCTGTGCCTGCGAATAATACAAGCCAAAATGCATGTCGTACTTTTTACAGGCTGCTGCAATGGCTTTAATAACATCTTTCTTATAAGGTGTGGCATCCACTATATTGAATGGATCAGCCGATTTGAACATGGCAAAACCATCATGGTGTTTGGAAGTGATCACAATATACCGCATGCCGGCATCTTTTGCCATTTTCACCCATTTATCCGCATCAAAATCCACCGGGTTGAACTCTGTTGCATAGGCTTTATATTCGGCCACCGGGATTTTTGCATTGTTCATGATCCATTCACCGATTCCGGGAATGTCTTTGCCATGATAAACACCAGCCGGAACTGAATAGATTCCCCAGTGAATAAACATACCGAAGCGTGCTTCGTGCCACCAGGCCATTTTTTCAGGTTTTTCGGGTTTACAACCTGCCAGGATCAACATCACAGATATTGTTGTTAAAAACAGGAATAGCTTTTTCATAATAGTAGTTCTTAGTTGAGTAGAATAAACGTATTAAATAACTTACTTCAAATAAGCATGTTTGTCCAACGAAGACAATTACTCATTACTTATCACGTGTGCGCAAAATGGTAAATATACATAAAAAATTAAACAAATCTTAATTCTTCTCCCTGATTCAGCATCATAAAGCTCTTTCCATCAGCCTCAAATTTGCTGTTTTAGTGATTATCTCAAACCCCAGTTTTTTCAGCAATCCAAGGGCAGGTATATTATTGTTTTCCACCTCAGCGGCGATTATTTTTACCGGCTCTTCTTTCCTGAGCCATTCAATAATAGCGGACAGGGCTTCAGACATGTAACCTTTGCCACGTGCCTCAAAATGCAGTCCAAAAGAAATGAATATTCGTCCTTTATTATCAGGTGGGCCATTTATGCTGAACTGACCGACCATTTCCCTGGTGTCTTCTCTAAAAATCAGCCAGGGAGTATAAAAAAGATAGTAATGATGATTTTCTTCCACCAGAGGAATGATATCCTGCTGAATTATGCTGGTAATTTCCGGAGAAATCACATTAACCGGTATCGTATAACTATAAAAATCGGTAAGATAGGTGAGTGAATATACCAAATCTTTCAGTTCATCAGCATTTACCGGCTTTATTGTTAGCCTTTCGGTACGGATCCTCATCTCCTGTTAGTTTCGAATTAATAAATAAATCCATCAAAAATCAGCCACACCACCCGGAAACTAACAATAGACAATTCTTAAATTCTGTTCCGGAAAAAATTAAGAAATCATAAAAGAGTCTGCCAATAAAGTCAAGTGTCCGGATCAAAATGTTCTAGAACAAAGCCTGTTCCGTTCTAAACGGGAACGTGCAAAAATTTTAATCCTCAGTATACTTTTTCAATCAGCAATTAGCAATTAGCAATTGGCAATTGAAAACCTGTGGGAAAGCAGCCGATGCATAATTTTAACAACATGTTGGTAAAAGTTGTCTCCTAAGCGCCGAATGCTTATGAGGGATTTAAATTTTTGCAACAACGCAGATATCGGACATTATGGACAGACACTAAATAAATTACAGCCAGCTAATCGAAAATTCTGTCACATCCTGACCCCGGGTCATCGATTTCATCATATTCACATTTACTCCCTTACAACCCGAAATTTCCAGTCCTCGTTCCATCCATCCTGCAATGCGGTATTCAATCAGGGGATCCGGGTTTGGAAATTCAGTAATCCTCAACACCACTTTTTTAGGGGAGCTTTCCACAACCTGCATTTCACATGGCTGGTAATAGGTTTTGAAGATTTTACCCGCGCGACCAATTATAAAAGCAGGAGACGCCGCTTTTACAAAAAACTTGTAAATCCCCTGAAGGGAAATTTCAGCGCTATAACGACCAGCTTCCCAGGCACCCTGACGCTGATTGCCGGCAAAAAATAAATCCCCAACGGCTTTGGTAGGAACAATGCCCGCATCCTGTAAAGAATACCAGCCTGAAGGAAAAACAGGCCCGCTAAAAATCGTCCTGGATGATTCGGGCAAAGACTGAAGCCATTCATCGTAACGATTTGTAAACCTGGCTTTTACAAAATCCGGAATGGATTTGACGGCAGCTCCTTTGATTTCCATAATTAATAAATTAATTAAATGATAAAAATTTATTCATAAATAGCCCTTTAAATTCAAACTCTTTTACCATTGAAGCAAGAGGTTGAACCTTTTACTTTATATACTGATAACCCCGAAAAAACTAAAAAGAAGAACCTGCCAATCTCAGATCAGACTCACTGCTATAGTAGCGGCGATGATTCCAATAATTACAAGATAAGTTGCCGGATGAGCAAAATTTAAGGTCCATCCCAAAGCAGGATCCAGCTTGGGAACACTTAACCTTGGATCCTTTCTGTTGAAATAAAAAGGCCCTCTCCAGTATCCCGGATCACGACTCATCCGGTTGAGCAACTCTGTGTCTATATTTTTTCTTGCTTTTTTGGAACTCATTATTATCGCAGGTTAATTTGAATTACAAATACAATTAGATGACAGCCAAACCTTTTTCCCTATCATTCTGTTCAGCGTCAGGTTATTATATTGTTTCGTGCAATAGAAAAGCATCAGTTGATGTTGCCTTACCCGCTAAAACTGCAATAAATATATGGAAATAATTTAGTATTACAAACTGTCAGACACCTACAATGATAATAAAGACGGGCAGACAACTTTAATAGTTAACAAATACTAATAACAGCCTGGCAAGGTGTCTGACAGTTGCTTTTGAAAGTTATGAAAATCTGAATAGTGAATTTCGTTCAAACTGTCAGACACCTACAATGACAATAAAGGCGGGCAGACAACTTTAATAGTTAACAAATACTAAT
>DASQZP010000730.1:0-2395 GCA_035638655.1 Bacteroidales bacterium | reverse complement strand
ATGCTTAAAAATATTCTCGATAAACTATTATTTAGTGTTTGTCCATACTGTCCGATAACTGCGTTGTTGCAAAAATTTTAATTCTCATCCGTTGCAATGATCCGGAACTCGGTTCTTCTGTTTTGAGCACGTCCGCTTGCTGTAGCGTTGGTATTAACCGGCTGACTATACCCATACCCTTTATAGGTAAGCCTTTCCGGATCAATTGAATGATCTACAAGGTAATTTCTGACGGATTTCGCCCGGTTCTCCGATAAGATCTGATTATAAGTTTCAGTACCAATACTGTCTGTATGTCCTCCGATTTCAATCTTAATACCTGGATTATTCTTTAAGAAATCAACCAGTTTGTTTAGTTCAACTTTTGACTCGGGCTTGAGGGCATAAGAATCTGTTGCAAAGAAAATATTTCTAAGAATAGCTTTTTCTCCAACTTTAATCCTTTTCAACGGAATATTTTTCACAAACGGATTTGCAATTTCATGGATTCCTTTTAAGGAGAAGTTGTCAGAGTAAAACAGATAACCTGTTTTACTCACATTAAGTGCATAATTTTTATTTACCGGCAAGCTTACTATAAATTCCCCTGTCAAAGGATTTGATTTTGACTGATTCACAGTTTCTCCGGATTCCAGGTCAATGAGTTCAAAATTGGCTTCCAGTCTTTTACGGTCATATGTATCAAAAACAATCCCTTTCACATACGAGACCATTTCAGGGCGAGCCTCCTTATATAGTTCAAACTCATACAAGTCTTTGCCCTTTCCCTTTTCTCTGTCACTTGAAAAGTAGGCTTTGTCTCCTCTTGCATTCACGATCAGGCCAATTTCATCATTCCATGTATTGATGGGATATCCCAGATTAATTGGTGTTTGCCATCTACCGGATGAGTCTTTACGGGTTACATACAGATCAAATCCACCCATACCCACGTGTGTATCAGAAGAAAAATACAGGGTTTGATTATCCGGATGAATAAAAGGTGATTGTTCATTTCCGGGGGTGTTAATCGTGTCTCCCAGGTTAACTGGTTTACCCCAGCTTCCGGTAGGTTGCAAGGAAGTTTTCCACAAATCAAGTCCTCCCCTTCCCCCGGGCCTGTTACTGCTGAAATAAATTTCTTTCTTATCAGGAGAAATGGAAGGTTGTGTTTCTTTTGCTGCTGTATTGACTGGTCTTCCCATGTTAACCGGTACTGACCAGTGGTTCCCTTCAAGATGACTCATATAGAGATCACAGTTTCCCTGTCCGTCACGCCGGTTGCAGGCCGTAAATACCATCATCTGACCATCAGCAGAGATGGCCTGAGCCCCCTCATTATTTGCTGTATTCAATGGTTTGCCCATGTTCTCAGCTTCTGTCCAACCATCAGTACTATCAGTTCGATGAGAGATATAAAAGTCTTCCTGCCGGTTTCCAAAAACAGCTTTTCTGGAAGTATCAACCGGCAACAAAACTGTAAAAACCAATGTTTGCTCATCAGCTGAAAGAGACGGCCAGTAAGCATCATAGTTGGAATTTACATTTGCACCCAGGTTTTTAGGAGAAAACGGTACCGGATGTTGTATTGCCTTTATAGCAAATTTACAGTCTACAATGCCATTCTCTGCTTCTCTTCGAATAAATTTTGAACCTTTATTTATATCCAGAAATTTCTGAAAACTCTTTTTTGCTGACTCATAATCTCCGGTCTTCATCTCAACTTTTCCCATATAAAAATAACCAGCCGGATAAAAATCAGGATCGATTGCCATTCCCTTTTCATAAACCCCGGCAGCATTCTTGTATTCCTTCATGTCAGTATATACCTGGGCCAGTCCAAAATAAGCTTCACTAAAATCAGGATCTATTTCGATGGCCTTACTCAAATAAGCAACAGCTTCCTCATACTTATACAGCTGATAATATTGTCTTCCTTTTTCAAGATTTTCGATTGCTTTTTTTGATTTTGTGGAATATTGTTGCGCATACAGTGAACCAGAAATAATAAAAAAGAAAAGTATGCTATATATTAACCTGTTCATATGATATTTTAAATTGTGCTTTTATGTAAAATTAAGAAATAATAACAGACACATCTTAATTCAATTACATAATTAAATTATATGACCATCGGATAGTATTCCTAATTTTACTTTTAGATCTAAAATATTAAACCAAAAATTAACATGAATTCCAACCCACTGCCCCTTAATCCCCTAAAGGGGTCAGCTCGCAATATTAACCGAAACTACATTCTAAAAGGTAGCGTAGACCCCTTTAGGGGGAGGGGGCTGCGCTGGGAATAATGTTTTAGGGACATAATATGATACTCATTTTAAATTATTTAAAAGACAAAAGGTAATCCGGAAACCTTGATAAAATTTCTATGGAATGTGCATAAATTTATGTGCCT
>DASQZP010000729.1:0-4052 GCA_035638655.1 Bacteroidales bacterium | reverse complement strand
TAATATTTTTGTATATCAGCAGTTGCAGGTATCTCCAGTCAATCATAATTATACTATTGAAATTCCAAAAGTGTAATTTGTAAATTCTTGTGTTCTGTTAGTGCAGCGCTTCCAGGATTTATACCTGCTGTACCCACAGAACTCTTTCACCTATCGATGTCCAGATATTTTTTTATGTAAACAAAAATATTCAGCCATAGGACAATTGGTTATACCATGACTGATCCAGACAATTACGGATGAATAAACGGTTGTGCTACAACTAATGGTTGCAGTATACACGACCGTGTCCTTCCGGTAACCCTGCGTAAAAAGCATTTTGGGGGTAAATGGAGGGTACTCACCTCATGAAGATACGACCAGTGCAGGCAGACAGATGCAACAATTAGTTGCCACTACAAGACATAAAGCGATGTAAAAAAAGGAATCCAACTGCTACGCATAACTCCAAGCCTTATGACGTCTGCAGATATCAAACTTTTAATCCTACCTGATTCTGTTGATCCCGTAGCTGGCTCTGGTAGTTCCAGGGAAGCCACAGTTCCGGTGCAGCTACTACAGCCAAACGGTTTTTAAGCACTTGAATCAAATAGTGAAGTGAATTTACACGGTTGAGTTCACAAGTATGGATAATACTCATGAAGCAATCACCTATCCTGGCACCATGTTCAGTTTTATAGAAGAGTGAGTTCTTGCGATGCAGAATCACTTTCTTCAGGGCACGCTCAACAATATTGTTATCAAGTGGGGCTCCGGCCTTACGGAGAAAAAGTGTAAGAGCATCCCAGTGTTTAATCATGTATGAAATCGCACCACCAAGAGCACTGTTGGGTTCAACTTTTTTCTCAGCGAATTGGGCAGTCATCCAGGCATACAGTTTATTCATGATTGGACCACTGTGTTGCTGATGATAAGCAAGACGGTCATGATCAGTCATCCGCTCTTGCTTGGTGATGCTATCATTATGGTAAACATCTCGCAAAGCTTCTATTATATAGATACATTCTTGTGAAAAGACATCTATCAAATCAGCAAATTTTCTTCTACCATGAGTAAGGCAATTGGCCAGCAGGACATAAAACTCATTCTGGAGGTTGTTATTTGATGCATCACACATCTGTATAGGAATTTCAATTCCCTTTTTTCTGTGCTCAAGTATTTCTTTCAGGTTTTCTCCCGCAGTGTTTCGTCCTGTGCAGTATAAAGCAATATCGAATTTGTCTGTTCGCGATATAAAACCGGATGTAAAAATTCCCTTTCGTTTACGATCTGGATCCTGTTTGTTTTCTTTTATAAGAGACAAGACTTTCATCTTCGTATCATCATTATGGATAACCTTTCCCTGTGCAGCAAGAGTGGTGAGAACGTCATATATGAGCAGCGGAGTAGCGGCTTTATCTTCAAGTATTTCCCATTGTGTTGAATCAGGCAGCGGGACACCAAAATTATCCTGCAAAGTATCGATGCGATAGAAGGGGAATCCGGCTCCATACTTCAGAACAGCGATCATCGCCGCAACGCTTTCATCGTATTTTGAATTGTTTGTGTGCTCTGGGGCTTGAGCTGTAAATATTTCACCACACAGGTTACAACGCAGCTTTTGCAATTCATATATGGTTGCTGTAAACGGTTCCTGTGCGGTGATATGAACAAACACTCCGTTATCCTTCACCGGATAAAGTTTCCCTTTTGTACACTCCGGGCAAGGACATCCAGGCTTGTATGTTTCATGTGGTACAAATTTTTTTTCCGCATTTTTATAGGCTACCTGGCCATTGCGGCCGTGTCCTTTAGGTTTTCCTTTCTTTTTGTCCTGATCCTTAGTGCCCTGTTTGCTGCCATTAGATGGTTTTTCTTTGTTCTTATCTGATGCAGGTAGAATATCTTTGCTTTTCTCTGATTGAATGGCAAACAGTTTACGTAACCGCTTTATGGAAATATTCTTCTTTATTAATTCCTCATTTATCGATATGACTGTCGAAACTAACAGCTTCAGCAGGGTATAATCTTCCTTTTGTATGGAGTTGTTTTCCAGGCGTTGCAGAATATTATCTATTTGTGACCGGCTGATTTCAATTGTTTTAGCCATGAACCTGCTCTGTTAAATGACTGCGAAATTTATTAATCAGCGGATAGACCATTACATGTTTTACGGGAAGACGCTGCTGATTATGTATATCATCCTTTCCTCTCCCTTTTGTTGTTCCTACACTTTTCCATCCGGCCCCTTTATAGCAACTACCGGAAAATCGTTCACATTCCACAAATGTCTCAGCCAGCACAATTCTATGTTTGTATTTATCAAACCAATCATCTGACAGCCGTTTAACAATTATCGATAGAATATGGGAAGCCAGGAATTTTACCCGCACCCAGGGAAAGATAAGGAAACGATGATTGTTCGCTATCAGATATAGATTCTGTTCTCTTTCTTGCTGTCCCCACCCAATAAAACGGTCTCTTGGTGAGGTTTTCCACGCCGCTGCTCCAAACAGTAAACAGGCGAGGGGAACATTATCCCGACTTTTTATAAGGTATTGTATATTCTCTCCAACCAGGGTATTCAAGCCTAAATAATGATATAGACTCATGTATGTCTTGAATAACTCCCTTTCATGCCGCTGGGTAATAATCTGGATTTTGACCGGAGTCACATCAGATAGCTTTCCATCAAGCGGAGTTGTTTCATGCAGGACCGGTATCAAGCATGATCTTTTATCATTATTACTTGGACGTCGTGCCGACGGTAGTAGAATAAATCCCCGGCGTTCCAGTTTCAAGAGCATAGTTCTGCAGGCCATATCTTTCAACTGACCGTAAGGTGTTTGCCACTTCCATGCTCTGCAAATCTCTTGAGATATTCTTGTTCGATGCCAGCCGGGATTGTCTTTTATCATTCCAATAATGAAGTTAATGTCTTCTCCTGTTAATATTCTCCCCTGGATTTTCATTTGTTCTATCATAATATTGAGTATACAATAATTCTTTTTCCGAGTCCAGCACTTTTTTATTTTTTTTCAGCTATTGTCGGTGCTACCGGCTTCCAGAGGTTTGGCCCCTGCATAGGTTTCATTTGACTGTTCCAGAGTAACATCTGCAGTTGGTAAACTGCAAATGGGGTTATGGTTCCATTATCCGGCCACCAGCTCAAGGTGCCGGATGACAACCTCTTTTGACAAAGCCAGAATCCCTGACCATCATACATCAATATCTTTATTGCAGTTCTTCTTCGATTTCTGAAGACAAAGACAGTCCCAGAAAAGGGATCATAGCCAAACGCCTTTTTGCATACAGACGCTAAGCCGTCGATCCCTTTCCGGAAGTCCACAGGTTGCGTTGCTACCAGTATGCTTGTTTGAGGAGTCAGTTGAATCATAAGAAAAGCTGTACGATTTTTTGAATCTGTATATCGCCGATACCAGAAAAAGTGAAACGTATCGTCTCCCCACTTATGCGTTGCATTTCTATTAACAAAGCAGAAGGTCCAGTTGATGCCAGATTCACTTCAATGAAATCCTGTTTCCCTGCTTGCAGACCTGTTTGGGTGTTGCTGCCAGTTGATTCGAGTTGTCTTTTTAAAACAGTGTAGTTTAACCCGAGCTGGCGGGCCACTTTCGATAGCGGCTCTGTTTGGCAGACTTTATTGACTTGTTCCAGCAGCTGCTGGGGAATTGGTGATTTCTTACATGGTCGGATTTGCCGCCATTTGGCAAAAGCTTGCTGGACAGATTCCAGGGTGATGGGGGGTAAGTCATTCTTCTTCATTGCGATCCTCCGGATTGATGAGTTTTGGCTGATTTGATTCAGCTTTCCTCATTTTAGCCCGAATGAGGACTAAATCCACGCAGGGTTACCGGAAGGACACTATTCAACCATAACAGGCTGGAACTACCGGAAGGATATGCATCAGTTTGTGATTGCCTTCAGTGCCCACGCCAGGCAGCAGTATCCGGTTTTCATTGTGATTTCCCAGAATGGTCATGATCTACTACTGGCTGATGGCAAGTCTCGGTACCGGGATGCCTACCTGGCTGTTATTGATGGTATCGGCC